>NZ_JAUBVJ010000002.1:147616-251193 GCF_036702785.1 Microcoleus sp. AR_TQ3_B6
TAATAGCAAAAGTCCGTCGGGGGTTAAAACCCCCGCCTCATAGCAAAAGTCCTCTTAAGAGGACTATAAATCACTCTTTCAGTCGTCTTCAGACGACTTCAGCTATGAGACAGGGGTTTCAACCCCTGGCGGACTGGCGGACTGGCGGACTGGCGGACTGGCGGACTGGCGGACTGGCGGACTGGCGGACTGGCGGACTGGCGGACTAACCGAGGTTTCTGGCCACCTGTGTATAATCATCGATGAAAACCAGCCCCAAATCTATTTAGCAGGTTGAGAAGGTTGGGGACTTAAAATTAACAATTGAGCGCCGGATTGACTTGGTTGAATAGCCATCACTGGCGGGCGAGCTTTAGGGTCTGTTTGCTGTTCTTTTGTTAAAGCAGGAAACAGATAAATCCAGTTCCCTCTCTCCAAAAGTAACCGCCAAACTCTAGGTTCTTGGGGATTATTAATATCAGTATAATCTCTTTTGTTCAAATCAGCAAATAGACCTGCATCGCCGATCGCCTTAAATCCTTTGGGGTCTAGTCGGAGTGTGGGATCGTCGAGTTTTCTGCCTAAAGCCATGCTGTCTTGTTTGCCGATTAAGGCAACTGCGGGTAAAGACGAATTTTCCCCGGCATCGCGTCGGGCATCGGCAATACCTTGGTGGTATGCTGACCAAAACAACACTAGCAATACCCAACCGACGATGATAATTTCGTCAACGAGCGATCGCAATAATTTGATTGAGTTCAATCGATTGATATTAAATTGCTGCCAAGACTTCAGAAACCGATTAAGCAACCCTAATCTTCTTCTGCGAGCATAGAAACGCCAACGTCTAGCTCTGCGATTAATTATAGCAGCAACTGTCTTGTTTATACTATTAACCAGCCACAAACTGAGGTAAATCGCCAGGGCTGTCAGCAGAAGGGCGATCGCACTTTTGACGATCGTCGGGCCATCACCTAAAAACACCTGAAGCGGTACTAGGAGAAACGATTCTACTGGTAAATCGAGGGTAATTACATTTAGCTGAAAGCAGTAAAAATAAGACCAGCGATAAATCCAGCCGGTGAAAAACAAAGCGGCACCAAGCAAGCCAACTACACTGGCTAAGTTGCCTAAAATCTTCGATTCGGGAGTAGGTTCGGGAGAAGCGGTCACGGAATCACCTTCAAGGAATGTGGAGTACAATTTTAGGACAGTAGCACGGGTAACGCTTATCCTTGAAGGGGGTCTAGAGGACGATGAAACGCAAAACTCTTTCTTTTCTAGTTGTAGCACTTTTTACGGTAACAGCGGGTATGGCTGCACAAGTTAATGCGGCCAGTCAGGAAGTCCAGAAACAGAATTTGCGATCGGTACAAGCACAGGCTAACGCTAGCGGGCCGATACCTGTAGCGTTGCCGACACAAGCGGAAATTGTGATGAAAGGGGGCGAAAAAAGAGACGGTCGAGTTCTGCAGATTGATGAAAAAGAGCAAAAATTATTGATACAGGGAGGACAGGGAAAGGTATCTATCCCCTTGGGTCAAATTGATAAAATCATGTTTCCCGAAAGTGCGACGGTTTATATCAGCGATCGAGGGCCCGTTGTTCGGGGCGATCGCACTCCAGCGAAAGGCCGTCCAGAGACTTGGCGCGGTATTCCCATAAACGCTTTTCGCTTGCTAGATCCGAATCAAGGTCAAGCGGAGGTGAAGCTAGAGTCTGTTCTTTCTCTTGACAAGTTGGACAGTCTCAGGTCAGTTATGGTTGGAGATGGGAAAAATAAACGACAATTTGTCGTCGATCAAATGCAATTTGATGTGCAGAAAAAAACGATGACAATTGCAGCGACTCCCTATTGAGTCCGTCGGGGGTTTAAACCTTTGCATCATCGCAAAAGTCCGTCGGGGGTTTAAACCCCCGCCTCATAGCGAAAGTCCTCTAAAGAGGACTGAAGAGTAGAAATTGGGGGGCCAGAAACTGGGTTTTTTTACGAAAATATTTCATTGTAGCCCGCAGATTCGGTAAAAAACCCGGTTTCTTTAGTTACAGTGCGTAAGCCCCCTCTATTCCAATTCAAATCTTGCATGATTCTCGATCTTGCAGTCCTCTTTAGAGGACTTAAGCTTTGAGGCAGGGGTTTTAACCCTTGCCGGACTGTTGCAACAAATGTAAAATATCAGTGGCACTAGAATTAAAATCCCAACTCTCTTTACTAAAACCGATGGAAACCATAAATCTTAAAGAAGAAGTCCGCAGCTTAATCGATAAATTACCTGAAAACTTTACTTGGTCTGACCTGATAGCTGCAATTTATCTCAGAAAAAGGATGCCATCTCAATCAATTCAAGTTAAAGGTATCACAGAAACAGTTAAAGCAGAAACTTTGCATGAAGTTGAAGAATGGTTGTCTACACCTAGCCGATTTGGGAGCGATCGAGGAATAATTACAAGTTCTGATGAGTTTGATGAACTGCTGGAGTTATTGCCATCACCCTTAGTCGATCGCTTGCTTGAAAAAGCTAAAGAATTGACTAAAGTATCTGCTGAGTTAACTGAAGTAATTGCTAAGATTGAGAAAAAACGCCAGATTGAGCAACCTCAAAATTTTTGGGAAGCCATCCAAAAGTTTCGTCAAGAAAACAATCTAGAAGAAGCAGGAATTGAGGCAGAAGTTTTTGAGGGACTCAGAGATTCATCACTGGGGCGCGAGGTTATTTTGTGAGTTTGCGATTTTTATTAGATACTAATGTACTTTCGGAACCAACTCGGTCAATTCCGAATGCAAATGTGGTCAAAATGTTAGAGCGATACAAAGAAGAAGTTGCGACGGCAACAGTTGTATTTCACGAACTTTTATTTGGGTGTAAGCGACTTCCTGAATCAAGGAAACGTTGAATTCTAGAAAGTTATCTCTATGAGACAGTTCGAGTTCAAATTCCTCTGCTGCCTTATGATACTAATGCTGCCATCTGGCACGCGACAGAAAGAGCGCGTCTCTCCAGTATTGGAAAAACTCCATCATTTGCAGACGGTCAAATTGCGGCGATCGCTAAAGTAAACGAATTGATACTTGTGACGAACAATGTTTCAGACTTTGCAGATTTTCTCGACTTACAAATAGAAAACTGGTATGTGTAAATATCGCTTGCTTATTGCACAAGCAATGGTGAAAGGGATACCTATATTAAGTAAAGATTCTGTGTTTGATGCCTATTCTATTAATCGAATTTGGTGAGTTATAAAAATCATGAAACGATTTATTAGCAGTGTTTTGGTTTTGGGTGTGTGTCTGACGCCTCTGACTGTGCCGGTGATGGTTCAACCGAGTTGGGGGCAAAGTCAAAATTCAGCGTTTGAAGAAATAAAGAGGCTTATACTAGAAGCAAGGCAACAGGAAAGGCAAGGACAAGCGCGACAGGCAATAGAAACATGGCAACAGGTTCTAGCCATAGCACGACAAGTAAAATATAAAAAGCTGGAAGCCTTAGCCCTCAATGATATTGGTTTTAACTATCAGAGAATTTCCCAACCGCAAGAAGCATTGAAATACTATAACCAAGCTTTACCAATTAGGCGAGAAGTGGGCGATCGCTCTGGGGAAGCTGATACTTTGAATGATATCGGTTTAGTCTACGCCAGGATTTCCCAACCACAAGAAGCATTGAAATACTTTAACCAAGCTTTACCAATTAGGCGGGAAGTGGGCGATCGCTCTGGGGAAGCTACTACTTTGAGTAATATTGGTGCAGTGTACGACAACTTCTCCCAACCGCAAGAAGCATTGAAATACTTTAACCAAGCTTTACCAATTCAGCGGGAAGTGGGCGATCACTCTGGGGAAGCTACTACTTTGAATAATATCGGTGGAGTGTACGACAGCATCTCCCAACCGCAAGAAGCATTGAAATACTATAACCAAGCTTTACCAATTCTGCGGTCAGTGGGATATCGCTCTGGGGAAGCTACTACTTTGAGTAATATCGGTTTAGTGTACGACAGCATTTCCCAACCGCAAGAAGCATTGAAATACTATAACCAAGCTTTACCAATTCAGCGGGAAGTGGGCGATCGCGCGGGGGAAGCTACTACTTTGAATAATATCGGTGCAGTGTACAAGAGCATCTCCCAACCGCAAGAAGCATTGAAATACTATAACCAAGCTTTACAAATTAAGCGGGAAGTGGGCGATCGCTCTGGGGAAGCTGGTAATTTGAATAATATTGGTTTGGTCTACGCCAGCATTTCCCAACCGCAAGAAGCATTAAAATACTATAACCAAGCTTTACCAATTAAGCGGGAAGTGGGCGATCGCTCTGGGGAAGCTACTACTTTGATTAATATCGGTGCAGTGTATCACAGCATCTCCCAACCGCAAGAAGCATTGAAATACTATAACCAAGCTTTACCAATTAAGCGGGAAGTAGGCGATCGCGCGGGGGAAGCGGCTACTTTGAATAATATTGGTTTCGTCTACGACAGCATTTACCAACCGCAAGAAGCATTGAAATACTATAACCAAGCTTTACCAATTCTGCGGTCAGTGGGATATCGTGCGGGGGAAGCTACTACTTTGAATAATATCGGTGCAGTGTACAAGAGCATCTCCCAACCGCAAGAAGCATTGAAATACCTTAACCAAGCTTTACCAATTAGGCGGTCAGTGGGCGATCGCGCGGGGGAAGCTGGTACTTTGAATAATATAGGTGGAGTGTACGACAGCATTTCCCAACCGCAAGAAGCATTGAAATACTATAACCAAGCTTTACCAATTCTGCAGTCAGTGGGGGATCGCGCGGGGGAAGCTGCTACTTTGAGTAATATTGGTTCAGTGTACCAAAATACGAAGCAACCGACTCAAGCGATCGAAAATTTGCAGCAATCCGTCCAAATTACCTTAGAAATTCGGAGTAGTTTACAACGGAAAAATCGCCAAAAGTTTTTGGAGGCTAAAAGCGGATCAGCAGTTGCCCTCACCTCCCTCCTCATCGACCAAAACCAAGCCGATCGCGCTTTCCAATGGGTCAACATCGCCACCACAGCCGATATCGCCGACTACACGCGCTTAATTGACGCCAAAGTCGCCAACCCCCAAGCACAAAAAGCCATTGACGAGTGGAATCAAAAAAATCAACTACTCCAATTCCTCCGCCGCCAACTCGAAGACAAATTCTCAGAAAATCTCTCCCGACAAATGCGGGAATTAGAAACAGAAGTCAACGGCAAAGCTGAAGAAATTCGCCGCCAATTCCCAGAAGCCGCCGAACTCTTTGAAACCACACCAAAAGACATCGCCCAACTCAAAGCAAGTATCGCACCCGATACCGTTGTCATTCAGCCCCTCTTGCTGACAAATGTCACAAATCTCCCCAATACCATCGCCCTATTTGTCTTGACAAAAGACAGTTTAAGTGTTAAAAAAGTTACGCTAGACCCTGCAGAATTTGACAAACTCCTTACCGAACACCGCGAAGAAATATCAAACTATCTCAACTCAGATTACAGAGAAACTGGCGGCAAACTATACGACATCCTAATTCGCCCTGTAGAATACCAGATACAGGCATTATCTCCCAAACAATTGAGCATCATCGCCACCGGAAAATTGCGTTACATCTCTTTTGAAACCCTTTGGGACACGAAAAATCGCAAATTCCTCATCCAGAAATATCCCGTCAACTATCTCACCCGCCTTTCCACAAGGTCAATTCCCAATTCTACTTTACAAGGCGGAGTCTTAGCATTAGGAAATCCCATCCCCCGCGCGCCGCAAAATTTAGCGGGTACAGAAGAAGAAGTTAGAAATATCGCTCAATTATTCCCCGGAAGTTCCGCCTATATCGGCAATGCCGCCACCCTCGACCAATTCAAAACTCAAGCACCCCGCTTTCCTTTTTTACACCTAGCAACTCACGGCTGTTTCCAACAGGGAGGCTGTCAAAAATTGGGGATGGAGGAAAATACACTGCTATTTGCTGACAGCCAATTCAATATTCGCGAGGCGGCCTTATTAGGATTGCAAAACACCAGACTCCTCACCTTAAGCGCGTGTCAAACTGCTATGCAAGCAAATTCTAACGGTGAAGAAATATCGGGAGCTGCCTATGTATTTGAGCGTGCGGGCGCACAAGCGGTGATGGCGAGTTTGTGGAGTGTTGATGATGCCGCTACTAAAGATTTGATGGTTGAATTTTATCAAAATATCAATAAGGGGATGAGTAAAAATGAAGCTTTGCAGCAAGCTAAGTTGAGTCAAATCCAGCGGCATCCGTTTTATTGGTCGCCGTTTATTTTAATTGGCGATGCGCGGTAGTTAATACCGAAAAGTAAACCCTGTATTTGACGTATGTAGTTACAGAGATATTACCCACAGTCAGGACACGGCAATGCCGTGTCCCTACCATTAATCGGGCAATTTCATCATCCAATCCGGTTGATTTTACCCGTTACCCACAGTCAGGAGACGGCAGTGCCGTGTCCCTACAATTAATCGGGCGATGGTTATATCAAAGCCAGGGCGATAGATTATTTTGGCGTAGGGACACGGCACTGCCGTGTCCTCAATTGCCGTGTCCTTAATTCCTCTAAACTCTCCCCCACAAAGCCAAGCCGCCGCCCCTTCCCCTAGCCGCAATTATCCCATCTTCTACCAGAAAATATGCAAAAAATGCCTGCTTCCCCACACTCAAACTAAAAAACTCCGTCTCCCGCCCTTCTCCACCGCGAATAAATCCTTGATACACAGTTTTACCCAACAATTTCACCGTAATTCTGGTAAAATCAAAAGCTAAAATATTTTTATTAACCAAAAACTTAGTCGGCCCCGAAAGAGTTAGTACGATCGCCCCAACCTGCACCGAATTCTCCACCCTGCCCGTTTCGCTATCCGCTTCCCCATCCGCAACAGCTTGGGCCGTATAAGCAATTTGAATTTTCGCCACCCACTCAGGGATGTAACGTCCCGCGCCCAACACAATTCCCGCTTTTTGTCGAGTCTTTTTAGTGCCGGTGATAAAGCACAAGCGCCAATTGCCGATTAATTGCTCGAAACCATAGCGAATTTTATTTTGTTTCGCGCTTTTCTCAGCTTCGAGGAGGGCGGCGACTACAGCGCCGGGAGATGGTTTAGAATTAGATTGGGCAGCTTGTTCTAGAATAGATATATTTTCCATTTAATAATATACAGATTTGTATTTTAAGGTTGGTAGCTGAGTCTAGATCCCCCTAAATCCCCCTTAAAAAGGGGGACTTTGAAGGCTTCTGAACCCGCCATTTTTAACAAAGACTTTGACTGCTTCTTGTCCCCCCCTTATTAAGGGGGGCTAGGGGGGATCGACCCTACAGTCAACTGCTTGCTTCTTCCCCCTTGTGTTTTGGAGGGCTAGGGACGATCGCATCTGTTAAATGCCTAAGTCCTAAAGCTGCAAGACATTGATAATATTAGCTGAAGTAGCGGAGAAAAACATGGTTGCGATCGCCCCCACAGACACAGAAATCATCATCATCGGCAGCGGGATAGGCGGCTTAAGTTGCGGTGCACTGCTTGCCAGATATGGCTTTGACGTGATTGTCTGCGAAAGTCACTCGATCGCGGGCGGGGCCGCACACGGTTTTGAACGCGGCGGATTTAGCTTCGACTCCGGGCCCTCCCTGTACTCAGGATTATCCTACAGCCCGTCTGCCAATCCGCTGCGGCAAGTTTTGGATGCGATCGGCGAAAAACTCCCCTGCATCACCTACGATACCTGGGGTTGCTGTTTGCCAGAAGGCGATTTCGACACATCCGTCGGTGCGAGTCAATTTGCCGAAGTGCTCGCACAACTGCGCGGCGCCGCAGCAGTCGCCGAATGGCGGCAACTCCAGCGCATCATGGAACCCTACGCCAAAGCTGCCACAGCCTTACCCTCCCTGGCTTTGCGCTTCGATTTGGGATCTGTTTTTACCCTCGGCCAATTTGCGCCGGCTTTCCTGCAAACTGCTGGCGACGCGATCGCACTTGCAGGCCCTTTCAGCAAAATAATGGACAAAAATGTCAAAGATCCCTTTGTCCGAAATTGGCTGAACTTGTTGTGTTTCCTGCTGTCTGGACTTCCCGCCGACGGAACGATCGCAGCCGAAGTCGCTTTCATGTTCGCCGACTGGTATCGCCCCAATGCAGTTTTAGACTATCCGATCGGCGGTAGTGCAGCTTTGGTAAACGCCCTGGTAAGAGGTTTAGAGCGCCACGGAGGGCAGTTGCTGCTAAATTCCCACGTTGCAGAAGTTTTGGTCGAAAACAACCGGGCTGCCGGCGTGCGGCTGCGATCGGGCAAAATAATTCGATCGCACAAAGCCGTCGTCTCCAACGCATCCGTTTGGGATACCCTGAAACTGTTACCTGAAACCTCAGTCCCGCAAAGGTTTCGGCAACAGCGGCAGGCGACCCCCGAGTGCGACAGCTTCATGCACCTGCATCTGGGAATAGATGCAGCCGGAGTGCGATCGGACTTGGCTTGTCACTACATCTTCGTCAAAGACTGGGAAATGGGGGTTTCGGCCCCTCAGAACGTCGTTCTCGTCTCGATTCCCTCCCTCCTCGACCCCCACCTCGCGCCTCCGGGAAAGCACGTCATTCACGCATATACCCCCGGAAACGAGCCTTACGATTTGTGGCAAAAGCTCGATCGCACCAGCGAACAGTACAAGCTGCAAAAACAAGCGCGCGCCGAGGTGATGTGGTTGGCCTTAGAGAGAATTGTGCCCGATATTCGATCGCGCGCCGAAGTCACCTTAGTTGGGACACCCCTTACCCACGAACGGTTTTTGCGCCGCCACCGCGGTTCCTACGGGCCCGGAATTCGGGCTGGTAGCGGCTTGTTTCCCGGGCCGATAACACCTTTAGCGGGGCTGTTTTGCTGCGGAGATTCGACATTTCCGGGAATTGGTTTGCCCGCTGTTGCTGCTAGCGGGGCGATCGCAGCCAATACGATCGCACCTTTGTACAAACATTTGGAATTGATTCGGGAAGTTATATCGATTCCGGTTGCACCGGAATGATGTTGGCTGTTGAGTGTTGACTGTTGAGTGTTGACTGTTGAGTGTTGACTGTTGACTGTTGACTGTGAAGTCGAATTTACTATGCCGAGGCTAATGGATTTGATATTATAGCAATCCTAAATCATTTGTAAATTTCTTACTCCCTCCCCTTGGAAAGGGGAGGGCTGGGGTGGGGTAAAAAATTTACGACTCCTGCAAGGATTGCTATATTAGTTAGTTGTTATTAGACATCTCCCATAATTATTGTGGAACAGGCAGCCTGCCTGTTCAAAACCTGCTTTTTAGCAGATGTCTATTAGTTATTTGTTATATCAAATCCGTTAGCATCCGAATAGTAAATTCGAGTTCACTGTTGGCGGTTCACTGTTCACAGTCAACAGTCAACAGTGAACCGCCAACAGTCAACATCATTCCGGTGTAACCGGAAATGATATTATTTCTTAACGGAATTATGGCAGCGCTTTCCTAGCGAAGGACGCCCAGCAAGAGCGAACAATAATTTTATATCGTTAGTAAAATGTGACGGATATCTGTCAGCATAGAAATAGATAGTTCGATCGCAAAGAGGCCACCGTGCAACCCGTAGACTTTACAACTTTAACCGCAGCTTGCAGCGAACTGCGAGCCCAATGGCTGCCAGCGCGCTTAGAACAAGTCTACCAGCGCGATCGCTTCACCGTGTCCCTCGCGCTGCGCACCATGAAAGGGCGCGGCTGGATTGACCTTTCCTGGCATCCAGTAGCCGCCCGCATCTGCCTCGGCGACCCCCCGCCCCGCATTCCCGACACCTTCACCTTCAGCGAACAACTGCGGCACCAACTCAGCGGTTTAGCCTTAGTTTCCATCGCCCCCGTTGCATCCTGGGAAAGAGTCATCGACTTGCAATTCGCCAAACGCCCCGGAGAACCAGCCCTCTGGCACCTGTACGCCGAAATCATGGGCAAATACAGCAACGTCATCCTCACCGCCCAAGACAACCTCGTTGTCACCTGCGCCCACCAAGTCAGCGCCAAACAGTCCACCGTCCGTCCCATCCAAACCGGGCAACCCTACGAAATGCCCCCGTCTTTGACCGATGCAGTGCCGAGTCTGAGCGAATCTCAAAACCGCTGGCAATCACGAATTAGCCTCGTTCCTGGACAATTACACCGCAGTCTGTTGAAGAATTACCGAGGGTTGAGTAAAGCCTTAATTTTTTCAATGATTCGATCGGCTTCCTTAGACCCCGAACAATCCACCGACAGCCTCAATCCCGACCAATGGCAGCAACTATTCCAGCGCTGGCTATACTGGCTGCAATGCCTAGAAAACTCCAAATTTCACCCGAGTTTTACCCCCGAAGGCTACACCGTCATCGATTGGCCCGCACCCGATCGTACCAGAGAGGCACAGCCTCAAGATATGCTTGGGAACGAGTCCGATTCCTCTTCCTCTTCCCCTGTTTTGACCCTCAGCGAAGCCGAAAAGCCTTCTTCCTTCCCTTCCGTTCAAGAAATACTTAACAGCTACTACACAGGCCAAATCAATCAAGAAGTATTCGCCCAACTGCGGCATCAGCTTACCCAAAAACTCAACAACGTCCTGGCAAAACTGCGCCTCAAAGCCAACACATTTAAAGAACGCTTGCAGCAATCTGCAGACGCAGACACCCACAAATCCCAAGCCGACTTGCTGATGGCAAACTTGCAGCATTGGGAACCGGGAATGAAATCGATTTCTCTCCCAGACTTTGAAACCGAAAAACCAGTTATCATTCCCCTAAACCCGGAAAAAAACGCCGTTCAAAACGCTCAAGCCCTCTACAAAAAACACCAAAAACTTAAAAGAGCCCGCATTGCAGTAGAACCTTTGTTAGCCGCCGTACAGGAAGAAATCGACTATTTAGAACAAGTTGAAGTCGCACTTTCGGTATTGGAAACCTACCGCAACACCCAAGATTTGCAAACCCTCGCCGAAATCCGCGAAGAACTGATCCAGCAAAAATATCTAGACGTACCAGATTACCGCAGTACCGACAAAAATGCTGCGATCGAATTTCACCGCTACCAAACCCCCAGCGGCTTTGAATTATTAATCGGGCGCAACAACCGCCAAAACGACCAACTCACTTTTCGCACCGCCAACGACTACGACTTGTGGTTCCACACCCTAGAGATTCCTGGAAGTCACGCTTTGCTGCGTCTCAAACCCGGTACTGTGGCTGAAGAAACCGATTTGCAATTTGCCGCCGACATGACTGCTTACTACAGTCGCGCCCGCCACAGCGAACAAGTACCCGTCGTTTATACAGAACCGAAATATGTATACAAGCCGAAAGGCGCGAAACCTGGTATGGTTGTATACAAGCAGGAGCGAATTGTCTGGGGCAGACCGCAGCAAGCTCCGGCATAATTTATATAAATTGAGTGAAATGGTCGATCGGCAATCGAAATCTGGTTTTTACTTAAAATAACAGGTTTGGTAGCGATAAACCCGCGCATAAACCGGGTTTTTGAAGCCTTGTTGGATTATACAAAGTTGCCGCGAGTGCGATCGCCCCTCACAATTCACAGTCGGGTAATGTAAAGTTTTATTAAAAAATTTTAAATTTTGTTGTTAAAGAACCGCTTAAGAGAGATGATATTTCTTTTAGAACCCTTTGCAAAGAAACGTGCAACTTGGGTTTCCTCACTGTGAGAAAAACACTGTGGGAACACAACGGATTTAACTATTTGTGCAGACCAGCTTTTGCTAAAGCTGGTCGTTTCTGTTGAAACCTTAAACCCAAGCCCCACCGATTTTAGATTGGCGATTTTAGATTTTAGATTAATATCATGTCCGGTCGAGGGACAGGGATTCTTGTAGGGGCCAGTGAGCCAACAATACCGGCCAACAATCTCCCATCTCAAAAACCCGCCCCGACCGGGATATTATGGTTAATCGATCGGACATGATATAAAACCGCCAATCTAAAATCTAAAATCTAAAATCTAAAATCCGTGTGGGCTGCTCCTAGAAAGTAAACGTCGTTCTGACCACCCCTATCACCAAATCAGAATTATTCTTATTGTGGTCGGGAGCAGTCAGCCAAATCAGACCAGGAGTGATAGAAATATTGTCGCTCAACTTAAACTGATAGAAACCTTCAAAGTGCAGCGAAGTATCCTTATCTTCCGGCAAAGTCCGATTAGTAGAACTCGTTACCCGCGGCTCCATACCTACCAAAATCCCCGCCACATTTCCTTCTTTCAACAAATCGGGAAAAGCCAAAGTAACTGCCCAGTTCCAAATTTTTTGGTCTCCCCGCTGCACAGAACCCGTAGGAGTAGCCAAGTTCGATAAAATGCGCTGATTAGTGTAACCCGCCCAACCGCCAATTGCAAATCCCCGGTTCAAACGCCACGAAGCTTGCGCGCCGTAGGAATTGCTAGAAACTGGCAGATTGCTATCGCTGTCGAGTCCGAAGGAACCGAGACGCGCCGGGAAATTAGAAGCATTGCTGCCGGTATTGGTAATTAAGTTGTAGGAATTAACGTAAGTTAAACCTAAAGCCATGCTGTCGCTCGGTTTGAAAGTCAACTGAGCCAAACCCCCGTAAGAACCGTTGAACAAACCGTTGCCCTGTGTCGGGTTCGCAGGGTTGCCGGCCAAATATCCCAAACTCAGTTCGAGTTTCTCCCCAAACTGATGTCGCACAGCGATGCCAGAACCACCAAGCAAATAGTAAATTGGGTTGCGAGTACCGAAGTTAGAAAGAGCGCCGTAGCTGCCGTCTCCGTCAAAGTAAGGGTTGACAGTGTTGGTAAAATCATCAGCAGCGCCGGCGTTGGCTTCTAGAATTACAGTAGTGTTTTTGCCGAGAGGGAATTGGTAAAGCAGCGCATCTAAACCTACAGTATTGCTAGCCTCGCCAAAAGGCCCAGCATTAAACCGCAATTCCCCTTCAGCAGTTTTCGTATTATTAGTAGAAAACGAACCCAAATTTAAAACTTGCAATCGAGTTCTCAGCAAATCTTTTCCTGAAAAACTCGTGTCAAAATTGAGACGAACCCTGCTGCCAAAAGCCGTCGTTTCATCAGCTTTACGACCCTCGGCATCATCTCCCCTGGCGATACCCGTCAAAGCAAATATCACTTCGCCGTTGAGTTTAGTCGTAGTTGAAAACTGATTTGCTTCTAATTCAGAGGCGCGCGCTTCCAAAACATCGACGCGGCCGCGCAAAGTTGCCAATTCCGCCGCAAATTCTTCTTGCAACCTTTGCATAGAAGCTAAATCTTCTCGCATCACCCGATTTCTCGAACCTTGAATAAACTGGCTCACCTTATCCAAACACGCATTTAAACCCGCTGCAAACTCGTAGCGAGTCATCGCCCGGTTGCCGCGGAAAGTGCCGTCAGGATAGCCAGCTATGCACCCGTAGCGCTCTACTAGAGACTGCAAAGCTTGGAATGCCCAATCGGTAGGTCGAACGTCGGAAAGTTGCGACACAGAGGTTACTTGGCCAACAGCATCTTCGCTGCCGCTGCCTTCTGTGCTGTATTCGTTGATTTGTTCTAAAACATTTGACTCTGCTTGAGGTTGGGCACTTGGAGCACTCGATTGGGAAATCTGCTCGGGTTGTGGGGCCGCTTTTCCTGCCTTTAAATTAGCCGGTGCAACGGCGGGTTGCGTTTCGCTTAAGTTTGCGGGCGCGACTGCGGGGATTTGCTCCGCGACAGGTTGTTCGGCACTTAGATTTGCGGGCGCGACTGCGGGTTTGGTTTCGGTTAAATCTGCTGCAACTGCGTTGGACGGTGCTTTTGCCTGTTCGGCAACCGGGGCAATCGGCTCGTTAGCTAAGCCCTCGTAAAGGTTCGCACTTTCTTTCTCAATAGTTTCAACAGTCAAATTGCTAGCTAGTGACAATGGTTCGGCAGTCTCAGGCTTTGCCGTCTCAGGCTTTGCCGCCTCGGTTGCAGCACCTGCTAATTGCAGATTAGCTTGAGCTGCCGCAGCAATTTCTACAGGTTGCTCTGCAGCTAGCGCGGTCGAAGATACGACCAAAGTTGCTGCCAATACTGCGCGACTAACTAAAAGTCCCTTCCACAAAAATTTAGACATTTTTTCCTCACACCACATTGAGCCTCGCGCCCGTTCCGAAGATTTAGGCGCTCGCAAATCACCTTCAGTATTCCGCCTAGTAGTATTTCTTGTCAACAATCGGGGAAATCACTGCCCGAGAGTGCAGTTTTGCTGTCGCTGATTTCACAAAAACCCCGTTTATTGCCAAAATCCTGGGTTTGAGCTAGATACCTACGTAGAAACCTGGTTGAGGGCTGGATATTGCGTAAGTGATTCCTCAATAAGACTAATATTGACAGAACTGGCGCTAACAAATCGTTCGATCGGCTACAAATACAAGTGAAAAAACTCAAATACGCCCTAGTTCACGAATGGTTGACGCCCTTAGCTACTGGCGGTTCAGAACTCGTAGTACAGGAAATCCTCAAACACGTAGACGAGGCAGATGTCTATGCCCTCATCGACTTTGAATCAGCCAATCCCCAAAGCTATCTTTTCGGGCGACAGATTGGCACAACATTTTTGCAGCACTTTCCCCGAGCCCGCAGCGGCGTCCAAAAATATTTGCCATTTCTGCCTTTGGCGATCGAACAACTAGATCTGCGAGAATACGACATCCTCCTCTCATCATCCCACGCCGTCGCCAAAGGCATCCTCAGCAGTCCCCAGCAACTGCACGTCTGCTACTGCCACACACCCATGCGCTACGCTTGGGACTTAACTTTTGACTATTTGCGCAGCAGTAAAGCCGGACGGGGCATCCAGGGTCTGCTGACGCGATATTTGTTGCATCGACTGCGGCAGTGGGATGTAATTTCTGCCCACCGCGTTGATTATTTCATCGCCAACTCCCAACACACGGCGCGCCGAATTTGGCGGTGCTACCGGCGGCGGGCCCAGGTGATTTATCCGCCGGTAAATATCGAGAGATTTTCCTTGAGGCGGCAAAAACAAGACTTTTACGTCACAGTTTGCCGATTGGTAAGTTACAAAAACGTTAGTGCGATAGTCCAAGCATTCAATCAACTCGGGCATACTCTAATAGTCATCGGCACCGGGCCAGAATTAGAAATGATTCGGCTTCTGGCCAAACCCAACGTGCAAGTGCTCGGCTGGCAGCCCGCCTCCATAGTTGAAAAGTACATGGCAGAGGCGAAAGCCTTTGTCTATGCAGCGTGCGAAGATTTTGGCATAGCTTTAGTAGAAGCTCAAGCTTGCGGAACACCCGTAATTGCCTATGCCGCAGGGGGCGCTTTGGAGACAGTGCTCGACATTCGCCAACACCCAGAGACTGGGACAGGTTTATTTTTTTCCTCCCAAACCGCAGCAGCATTAGTCGAAGCTGTCCAAGAATTTGAGCAGTTGCAAGGCAAATTTGAACCAGAAAGCAGCAGGTTGCGCGCTCAACAGTTTGCCCCCGAAGTCTTTGGGCAGCGCTATCTAGCTTTTGTGGAAGGCTGCTATCAGGAATTTCAATCCGGCGATTTTTTTACCAAGTCTGGGAGTTGAGAGAGTGTCCGAGGGTCCGAGTGGTAGAAGGTCACAAGACCACACGGCTGAAGGGGAAAACCTTAATTTTGCATCAGTGCCTTCAGAAGCCCTCTGTATAAGTGCCTTGTCCCCTCTTCACCCTTGACGGCTGCCATCGGACTTCTTCCTTCAGAAGCCTTATGCCTTAAGCTTCCGCTGCCTTCAACACCGCTGCATTCTGCCGAATCAAGTATTCAGAATGCAGAAAATTGAGTATTGGAAACATAATTGAGAGAACAAAGTGTCTTGAGGCTTTATGATCAGGACTGTGTGTGGTGTGAAGTGAAGGAGTAAGATGACTGCCGACAGCCAACTAATCTCCGGCAAGGTAATTCGAGCGATCGCAAGACGCGGTTTAGGGCCTGTCCTGCAAGGAGATAGACCCATAAGTCGTTCTCTACAGAGCCTCGACGGAGAACTTTTCAAGCGGTTATTTGACATCCTGTTTTCCTTATCGGTTCTGATCCTGTTTGCTCCCGTTTACCTGCTTTTGGCTTTTTTGATCGCCTTAAGCTCGTCCGGGCCTATTTTTTACGTACAGGAACGAGTAGGCAAAAACCATAAAAGGTTTTATTGCCTTAAATTCAGAACGATGGTGGAAAATGCGGACGACATATTGCTGGAAATCATGGAAAAATCTCCGCATTTGCGTCAAGAGTTTGAGGACAATTTCAAACTAAAACAAGACCCTCGAATTACCGGGATTGGAAGATTTTTACGAATGACCAGTTTAGACGAGTTTCCCCAGTTTTGGAATGTTTTAAAAGGAGATATGAGCGTCGTAGGCCCGAGACCTTTAGTTGAAGAAGAACTGCCGAGATACGGCCGTCACATCAACAAAATTCTTACCATAAGACCTGGAATTACAGGCTTGTGGCAAGTGTCCGGGCGCAACGACATTCCCTATCCCCGCCGAGTCCAAATCGACCTCTATTACGCAAATGACAAAAACCTTTGGATGGATATGTGGATTCTTTTCAAAACAATTGGAGTTGTGATTTTTCCCAAAAATAACGGCGCATATTAAATTTTGTCCGCAGTCAGCAATCAGTAGTTAGTTTTGTTTGTTACTGGCTACTGATGCTGACGACTGACAGCAAGCGACAAACTCTTTGTCAAAACTCAACAGTTCCTGGATGCGCATCGAAGAATTGTGAGTTAACCTAGAGTGTGAGAATATACCCGGCAGGCAAAAACAGCCTCTGCCCGGAAAGTCCGAATTGAATTAACACAGCCTGTCAAAGGAAAATCAGATGACGCAACGCAAGCGAGCGCTAATAACAGGGATTACAGGTCAAGACGGCTCCTACTTGAGCGAATTACTGTTAGAGAAAGGATATGAAGTTCACGGCATTATCCGGCGCAGTTCTAGTTTCAATACCGATCGAATTGACCACATTTATGTCGATCCTCACAGCGAGGGCGCGCAGTTGTTTCTGCACTACGGCGACTTAACCGACGGCACTACTCTGCGCCGGATATTGGAAGAAGTTCAGCCGGTAGAAATTTATAACTTAGGGGCTCAATCTCACGTTCGAGTCAGTTTTGACTCGCCGGAATATACGGTTGACACAGTAGGCATGGGAGTATTGCGCCTGCTAGAAGCAATTCGGGACTATCAGCACCGCACCGGTATAGAAGTGCGGTTCTATCAAGCAGGTTCTTCGGAAATGTTCGGTTTGGTGCAGGAAGTTCCGCAGAAGGAAACAACTCCTTTTTATCCCAGAAGTCCTTACGCCTGCGCCAAAGTTTACGGTCACTGGCAAACAGTAAATTATCGCGAATCTTACGGACTTTTTGCCTGCAACGGCATCTTGTTCAATCACGAATCTCCCCGCCGCGGCGAAACTTTTGTAACTCGCAAAATTACTCGCGCCGTTGCCAGAATAGTCGCAGGCAAGCAGAAAAAGATTTACTTGGGCAATCTCGATTCCAAGCGGGACTGGGGCTATGCTAAAGACTACGTGCGGGCCATGTGGCTGATGCTGCAACAAGACAAGCCTGACGATTATGTCATTGCTACTAATGAGACCCATTCCATTAAGGAATTTCTCGATTTGGCTTTTACTTACGTCAATTTAGATTGGCAAAAATATGTAGAGTTTGACGAACGCTACTTACGTCCTGCAGAAGTGGAACTGTTGATTGGGGATTCAACTAAGGCGCGCCAGCAATTAAATTGGGAACCTTCTGTAACTTTTCAGGAGTTAGTACATTTAATGGTAGATGCTGACATGAAAGCTTTAGACCAGCAAGCTCTGGGTTCGGGCAACGGATTTGATTAAGTCGCTAAACCAAGCCGTCAGCGCGAACAATTTCTAGGGATAGTACCCCGTGTCTATCCCTAGAAAGGCGTCCCCCGGGGGAGTGCCCCTAGACACAGTTCATAAATGATGAGAGGATTGTTACACATACATTTAAGCAGGTAAATCTAGGACTTCTCCCAAATTTACTGTGTATGGCCGATATGGTCTTGGCCTAAGCTTCTTGCCCTAAGCTCGACCTATCGGCAGGTATCTCTCAAAGCTTTCAACAAAATATTGAAAGCGCTATTCAACACGTTGTCTTTCAGGTGACTATTGCGTTACGTTTACTACAAAACTTCTGTAAGGAGCCTGAGGCTTCAACGCTCGTTTTAAACGGTAGCTTATGTAAACATACTTATTATTACCTGATTGTTCAGGGAATTTACAAGAATTCATATTCTCTAGGGGTTCAGCTAACTAGGTGGCGACAAATAAACATTACATGGGAGAGCGGGTGAACTCACTACTCTACTCGCTTGTATCTGGCGACTTGTATCTAGGGATCTTAACCGGCACCCGCCCCAACAAGATACTATGGTTTTTTTTCGCTCATCTAATCATTAGCGCGCTCGGGATTCAAAGAACCAGCTTAATTGAGCGCAAAATTTTCGGATGTGGGGGCTAACAAAAACATTAAAATGATACTTGAGGACTCGGCGCTCATAAATCTAACTTTCCGGTATGCAGGGATCGCATTGTCCCTATCTGCAGCAGCTAAAACAGATTTGTGGGCAAGCGCGTCCTGTAGCTGAAAGGTTTTTTTGCGAAAGCAACAACTTTAGAATTGAAATTGTCGATCGACCCTTATTCAAAATCCCGAGGCTAAAATTATGACCAGCTTGGATTTAGGCAGCAAACGAATTCTAGTAACGGGCGGCGCCGGTTTCTTGGGCCGTCAGGTAATCGACCAGTTAGTGAAAGCAGGGGCCGATGCTGATAAAATTTCGGTGACTCGATCG
Source organism: Microcoleus sp. AR_TQ3_B6 (assembly GCF_036702785.1). NCBI lineage: Bacteria > Bacillati > Cyanobacteriota > Cyanophyceae > Oscillatoriales > Microcoleaceae > Microcoleus > Microcoleus sp. AR_TQ3_B6. Next base: position 166,464 of record NZ_JAUBVJ010000002.1, read on the forward strand.
CGCGACTGCGACCTCCGCGTCATGGAAAACTGCAAGCGCGCCGCCCACCAACAAGATATCATCGTTCACCTCGCCGCCCACGTCGGCGGCATCGGCTTAAACCAACTCAAACCCGCTGAATTATTTTACGACAATTTGATGATGGGCGCGCAACTAATCCACGCCGCCTACGAAGCAGGAGTCGAAAAATTTGTCTGCGTCGGCACGATTTGCGCTTATCCCAACTTGACCCCAGTTCCTTTCAAAGAAGATGACCTCTGGAACGGCTATCCAGAGATAACTAACGCACCTTACGGAATTGCCAAAAAAGTCTTATTAGTACAACTGCAATCCTACCGCCAGCAGTACGGCTTCAACGGTATCTACTTGCTACCAGTAAATCTGTACGGCCCGGAAGATAACTTTGACCCGACAAGTTCCCACGTCATCGCCGCATTAATTCGCAAAGTCCACGAAGCGCAAAAAAGGGGAGATAAAACATTCCCAGTTTGGGGCGACGGCAGTGCCAGCCGCGAGTTTTTGTATTCCACAGATGCCGCGCGGGGAATTGTGATGGCCGCTCAATCTTACAGTGAACCTGACCCAGTTAATTTGGGAACCAATAGCGAAGTTAAAATTCGCGATTTAGTGGAAACGATTTGCGAATTGATGGGATTTGAGGGAGAAATTGTTTGGGAAACAGACAAACCGAACGGTCAGCCGCGCCGCTGTTTGGATACGGAAAGGGCTAAGGAAAAGTTTGGTTTTGTTGCGGAAGTGGAGTTGAAGGAAGGGTTGCAAAATACCATTGATTGGTATCGAAAACACGCAGCATAAGTGTAAAAAACCCGGTTTCTTGAAGAAACCGGGTTTTTTTAGGAATAATACCAAATCCGGGTAATCTCAATTCCGCTTGCATTGGAATGATTAAACCACAGAGTACGCTCCAGAACGCAGAGTCTCCAGAACAGAGAGATGAATAATTCCGATGAAGGGCGGATTTGATATGAGAAACTTCATTTATAATACTCGGCGGTTGAAACCTATCCTACACAAACGAAGTCTCTCTCTAAGAGACTAATAAATTATACAAATTCAGGTTAAAATTCACTGCTAATAGTCGGTGATTTCAAGAGACTGTTGGCGAATGTATGACGGGTCTTACCCCTTATACAAAGTAAAAATTTATGTTTCAAACCTCTGGCTTTATGACCAAATGCTTCACTCTGGTCAACTGTTAGTCTAGGGTTAGCTCTGTGTTATTTGTTTCTTCTTGTTGGGTCGCGATCGCAACCAGCTTTTGTATAATAACAGGATCTTACCTGTTATCAAACAACTTGAGGCACAATGAATAACTTGTTAACTCGTATTACCCAAACACCGGGTCAGTGAGGTGGCCGTTCTTGTATTCGAGGCATGAGACTTCGGGTCAGCGATATTTGAGAAATGTTGGTGGAAAATGTCAGTGTCACTGAAATTTTAGAAAACTTCCCCGATTTGGGACCTCAAGATATCGAAGCTTGCTGGCTGTTTGCTGCACGGCGCACTGATTTTACTGGGTTGACAGCATGAATATTTGGATTGATACTCAGTTACCCCCCACCTTGGTGCTTAAATCATACTCATCTTGAATATTTTTGACTCGGAAACTAGCATTAAAGTTTTTTTTAAACTGAATTTTTAGCTGTTGTATAGTTGTTGTGTATTTAGGCACGCTAGTAGACACAACAAAACATAGCTTCTTGATTTTTTGGGGATTGTCCGAAAGTAATCGGATAGTTGATTCTATTTGTTTAAATGCATGGACAATATCGCTTCCCTTCAACTCCACATATATTTCTACTTCATCAGAAGGCATAAGGGCGTAGTCACAGCGCAAAGTCTCGTTGTCACTGATAACGCAGCCATCAACCTTAATTGTTAATATTTCGTCTTGATTTGGGTTGAGGAAAGTTATTTTACTTTTGTTCTCCTTTAAGACAATTTTTTTGTCACATCTATACTCTTCACATTCTGGAAGACTTTTCATATACAATTCAAACTAAGTTCAGAAGTTGCTCGAATTCAATAGCTAGGTCATCAGAAACAGAATCAATCACTTTTGCATCTATCAATCCAGTCTCAGGACACACAATACTCGTGCATTTTCCATCCATTAAAACATAAGCTGAGAGATCGGAAACATCTAGTGATTTGTATCTAGATACAATTTTTTCTAATTGACGCTGCACATCTCCACTGGATTCCTGATAAAGGAGACCAGCCTGGAGTAGATTATTAAATGCTGTTAGGACATAGGGACTATGGGTCGTTATGAAGAATTGAAGTTTATCCTTGCGATAATTAAATACAGTAGCAATCAGCTCGACAATATTACGCTGTGCGCTGGGAAATAAATGTGCTTCTGGCTCCTCAATATACAATGTTTCCCCGGCACGCGCGGAAGATAAAAAAGGTAGTGCAGCTAGCATAACTGTAAGCGGCAATGTTTCCTGTTGACCGGAAGATGAGTTCGCAATACTAATCCGTCTTCCATCTGCAACCTCCAAAAAATCTTTTCCTTTTTCGTGTACGTGCTTCCCACATAGAGACTTCTCTATTAGCCTGTTTATTTCCACTTGTTGTATATCTTTCACATCTTTTTCTCCAACTCTACCTCTAGGTACTATACGCAAAAGTTTTATACTTTCATATATTGAACCAAACTCCCTTAGAAATGGATCGAGGGCATTATTGCTTGACAAAAAAGAAAATATATTGTTCTGAAGATTAGCAAAAAAGGAGCGACCAGCAGGAATAAAAAGCTGAGTGAAGGCTGCCTCTCGACCGATAGATTTTACTAAAAATTCTACCAGGTTATCTTGCAAAATTTGCCTGAAATATAACTGAGTGGAATCATAATACCTAGCATTTTTTTCGGGGTTTTTATATCTTGATTTTTTTAATAAATTGCGTAGTTCTGTCAGTTCTTTCTTGAATAAATCTGAATAGCTGAAGGAGATTTTGCCTTTATTTTCCTCTTTTCTACTAACCTCTATAAAAACATTGGCAATCTCATACCTGATGGAAAAATATTGTGTACCCAAAGAATTAGGAGGAAAATATTCTTCAAACTTCTTGGAATAGTTAAAATCAAGATTGCGTTTTGTCTGCTCGTTCTCTACAACCGATAAAATTTCCCATACGAAGTTTTTAAAATAGAAAAGAAGTTTGGCGCAAACACTTTTACCACTAGCTTGGGGACCAATCAGTATATTTATGCGCTTGATCTCAATCTCCAAATCTGTGATACCAGCAAAGTTTTTAACTGTTAATTTTTCAGCCATAACTGGAACTCAAGGACGGTAAGGAATTCTACTATATTTTAACATTCAACTTTGCTCTTCAGTGGTTTAGCTTTTGCTAGATATGTTTTTCAGAGCGACAGCCTTATCCTACGGCACCAAGATACCAGCAATTGCCTGGTTGAGTGCCGCATAACCTTCGGAGTTAATATGCAGAAAATCTCGACTGTATTTCGGGTCAACAATCCCCTGGGAATTTGCCAATACCTGACTGCTATCAAAAACAATTACTCGATCGCCCGCCAGCGTTTTGATATAATCATTTACGTCCTTAATTGCGATCGCCACATCCTCCGACCACAACGGCCTTCTTTCTATTGGCAAACTTCCTAACGGAAAGATCGTCGTTACCACAACCTTAGCTCCCGTGTCAAGAGAATTTTTCACAATTTGCCCGATATTTGTCTGGCAATTTCGGATAATCGTCTCTTTTTGTTCTGGAAACAGAGGAATTGCCTTGAGGTCGTTGACACCAACTTGAATCACAATCATCTTAGGCTTCACCGAGGCTACATGCTGCTGGAAACGTCCAAGCACCTGCGCCGTAGTCTGACCACCTATGCCGCGATTGATGATTGTTGCGTTTTTTATGGGGTCCGGCGCAGTCCAATCCGCAGCCCGTGAATCGCCATAAAAAACAATAACAGGCTGTTGTGTCTTTTCTGCTGAATTGGGATAGGAGTTGAGGCCGAGTGGATCGAGTTTCGCAGCATTTAATTGCAGGTAATACTTTTGCCCTTGTTGGTAGAGAAAGACATTCAATGCTGCTGATGCTAGTAATGCTAAAGAAAGCGCTACTATTGCTATTTTTGTGGGTGTCACAGGCTTCATATCACTACAAAATAACACGAATATTTTGTCTATTCGCGAGGTTTCTGAATCCCACGCGCCTAGTCCAAGAAACTGGGTTTCTAGGAAAATTTACACATCCTCACGAGATTTTTGTGAGAAACCCAGTTTCTGCTCCCCACCCCCTCGCCTATCAACTCCGATTATTTTCCCACACCAGCCGGTTGCTGACGGTTTCGCACTTCCAGAAAAATCAACAAAGCATTAACATCAGCCGGATTTACCCCACCAATTCTCGCAGCTTGGCCAATAGTCAGCGGCTGCACTTTAGCCAACTTTTCCCGCGACTCCTTCGACAGAGTTGTAATTGCCATGTAATCCAAATCTGCAGGCAATTGTCGGCGTTCGTGTTTGGCAATGTCATCAATTTGATTTTGCTGTCTTTGCAAATAGCCGGAATATTTGATGTCAATTTCTGCACCTTCTTTCTCAGCTAACTTCAGACTCGAATTGCCTAAATTGTACCGTTCCAAATCGACATAATGAAAACCAGGACGGCGCAGCAAATCAGCGAGAGTAATTGAACCTTTAATCGCTTGTTGAGTGTCAGCCAAAATTGCCTTGCCAATCTCATCGTGTTCTTTCACGCGAATCGAGTACAAACGGGCTTTTTCCGCCACAATATTAGCTTGTTTCCGCTCAAATAACTCCCAGCGGCGATCGTCAATCAAACCAATTTCCCGTCCCAGGGGAGTCAAGCGTTGGTCAGCATTGTCCGATCGCAATAATAACCGGTATTCCGATCGCGAAGTCAGCATCCGGTAAGGTTCCCGCAAATCCTTCGTACACAAATCATCGATCAGAGTGCCGATATAACTTTGCTCGCGAGGAAACACAATCATCTCCTGATTTTTCGCAAACCGGGCCGCATTAATACCCGCCACAATCCCCTGTGCAGCCGCCTCCTCATATCCAGTCGTACCGTTCACCTGACCCGCGCAAAACAGCCCTTCAATCTTCTTCGTCATCAGCGTCGGATAGCACTGAGTTGCAGGCAAATAATCGTACTCCACAGCATAAGCAGGGCGCATCATCTCGCACTTTTCCAAACCAGGAAGAGTCCGCAGCATTTGCAATTGCAAATTTTCCGGTAAACCAGTAGAAAATCCTTGGATATAAAGTTCAGGAATATCTCTACCTTCCGGTTCAATAAAAATCTGGTGACTTTCCTTATCTGCAAACCGCACAATCTTATCTTCAATACTCGGACAATAGCGGGGCCCCTTCGCATCAACCCAGCCGCCGTAGACTGGAGAAAGGTGCAAATTGTCTCTAATTAACTGGTGAGTTTCTGGCGTAGTTCGAGTTAGGTAACAAGGCATTTGTTCCCGTTCGATCCAAACTTCTGGATCGAAACTAAACCAGCGAACATCTGCATCTCCCGGCTGCGGCTCCAGGTTGGTAAAATCGAGAGTACGTTTGTCAACTCTCGCCGGAGTTCCAGTTTTCAACCTGCCAGTTTCAAAGCCCAAACGGTTGAGAGTTTCCGTCAAACCAACGGCGGCAAATTCTCCGGCGCGTCCGGCAGGCATCGACTTATTGCCCACCCAAATCGTGCCGCCCAAAAAAGTGCCTGTGGTGAGAATTACAGCTTTGCATTCAAAAGCGACGCCGAAGTATGTTTCAACTCCGATAACTTCTTCATTTTTGCCCAAAACTAAGTCTGTAACCATCGCTTCGCGGACGGTCAAGTTCTCTTGATTTTCAACAATATTATTCATCACAGCGGCGTATTCCCGCTTGTCTGTCTGTGCTCTGAGGGCCCACACTGCGGGGCCTCGCGAAGAGTTGAGGATGCGTTTTTGTAAGTAAGTGCGATCGGCCATTTTGCCAATTTCCCCACCTAACGCATCCACTTCATTAGTGAGTTGAGATTTAGCCGGGCCGCCGACAGCGGGATTGCAGGGTTGCCACGCAATTTTGTCGAGGTTGAGGGTGAGGAGAAGGGTGCGACAGCCGAGGCGAGAAGTGGCGAGGGCGGCTTCGCAGCCGGAGTGTCCGCCACCTACTACGATGATGTCGAAACTGTCTTGGAATTCTACTGGTGTTTGTGCGGTCATTCGATTTTAGATTTTAGATTTTAGATTTTAGATTTTATATTGAAGAGGTGACTCCACGGATTAATCTGGGGGCTTGTATTTTGGATGTTTGCGATCGATATAAGCGCCGGTGAGAGATGGGGTTTGAGTCTTGTCTTTATTCTAGTATAACTTACAGGCTAAAAAACACTTATAATGTAACGCTTATGTCAAAAAGTTACCATAAGGCAAGATGACGATTTTATTTTACGTTGATGAGGGTGGCACTGGCTGGAGCGATCCTACTACAAATTTATTTTTTTTAGCTAGCTTTGCTATCCATATCCAACACTGGTCACAAATGGATAGAGAAGTTTCAGCGCTTAAAAACGAGCTATTTAGGGGGAAGGAACCTGAAGACTGGGAACTTAAGGGGCGCGATATTTGGCAAGGTGTGGGTTCATTTAAGAATTTTCCAAGGGAATTCCGTCTTCGAGCTTTCAAGAAATTTTCAGAAACTATGAGTCAGTTACCTTGCCATATATTCGCTGTTCAAGTCAACCAAAAAAGATTGCGCGAAACCAGCGAAGATATTAAAGATGAAACTGGTTTGTATCGCTTAACTTTTAATCAATTATTAGAGCTGCTAGATGCTTATCTAAAGCAATATAGCGAAACTGGAATATTACTTATGGATTCGCGCTCAACTCAGCATACCAGTATTCAGGATGGGAGATTGCTCAGAGTGTATCGAGATTGGAAGTCACAAAAAAAATCTTCTAACTTTGTAGAACTACCTTTGTTTGGCTCCTCAGAATTTTACACTGGTTTGCAGCTAGCAGATTATGTGGTGTAGTTGATCGATCGTAATTCAAAGGAAGCAGGGACAGCCAGTGGTCATACTGAATTGGAGGAAGCCTTCCATCTACTTGAGCCGAAAATGCAGTTGTTGAAAATTCCTATTCTCCAGCAGAAAATCCACTTTGAAGACCGCTAAAATGAAGGGTAAGTTTAAATGCGAATCCACGACTATTATAGTCGTGGATTTCGCCCTTACTGAGTGTTCAAAAGAACACTCTACGCCTTGGCAGGGCGTTGTTTGTTCAACCGGGGTATTGTTATAAATGTTCTTGTGTTTCTGGTTGACAGGCGCACGGCATCTCAACCGTACCATACCTCCCCGTGCAGTTCGGGGCACCTTGTCTCTGACAGGCGCACGGTATCTCAACCGTACCATAACTCCCCGTGCAGTTCGGGGCACCTTGTCTCTGACAGGCGCACGGTATCTCAACCGTACCATACCTCCCCGTGCAGTTCAGGGCACCTGTCATTTAATACCATTATATAGTACATTAAAAGGTTTGGTTAAATATCGATCGCTCATAATTGGGGCATATTAATTGAGATTAAGATGATGCGATCGACAGCCAGGAACCAAAACGGCAAAATTACCACAACCTTGTTAGGGCCCGAAGGCACATTTGAATGTTTAGAACTTCCAGAACCAAGCGAGGCGCTGCCAGGAGTATTCCCCCTCCAAATGCTAGGAATTGCACTCGACTTGAACAATCAAAGATCGGATATTTTGCCGATCGACCAGACAGAAACCCCTCTCACAATTAGGTAAATTTATCCCCAACAGCTAGCAGATTACCTACATCTTCTCCACTCTTCCTTCGCGTCCTTAGCGTCTTCGCGGTTCAATAATTCTGTAATCAGGCAGTTTTGCGCTATGTTAGACAAAAAAATCTCAACAAGCGTACACAACAAATGAAATATTTTTTCTTATCCGACGGGTGGAAAGTTGGGCGAGTCTGGGGAGTCGGCGGCGAGTGGACTTACGCCGCTTGGAGACGCCACCCCGACATTGTACAACTCGACATCTGCGTGTCGGATCACCAAGAAAAAATGTGGCTCTACCGCGTCGAAGACGCTGTACTCATGGTAGAAGTCAAACCCACAGCCCCCGCAGACCCCAACGCTCCTGCCAAAAACATCGGCAACGTCGTGCTGACCAGACTGATCGATGCCGAGCAAGTCCTCGAACGCCTCGGGACGATCGCCACCCGCTGCGAAATGGGCAACCCGCAACTAATGTAACGCCAAACATCTTGCAATCGGTTCTAACACTCGATACACTTCTTTAAATAACTTTCATTTTTATGCCTCCACCTTTGAAGGTAGAGGGCATTCGGCAAAAGGCAGAATTTACAGCCCGCAGGTAACTGCTCGGGATTGAGAATCTGAATTTTCCGTCAAAATAGACATCATCACTTACACCTTGGAGAACCGCAATCAATGGGACTACCCTGGTATCGCGTACACACAGTCGTCTTAAATGACCCAGGCCGATTGATTTCTGTACACTTAATGCACACCGCCCTAGTGGCAGGTTGGGCCGGCTCAATGGCCCTTTATGAACTAGCAGTTTTTGACCCCACAGACCCAGTTTTGAACCCGATGTGGCGTCAAGGGATGTTCGTGCTCCCCTTCATGACCCGCTTGGGAGTTACCGGTTCTTGGGGCGGTTGGAGCATCACGGGCGAAGGTAACGTCGATCCCGGCTTCTGGTCTTTTGAAGGCGTCGCCATCGCTCACATCATCCTTTCGGGCCTGCTGTTTTTAGCAGCAGTTTGGCACTGGGTATTTTGGGACTTGGAACTTTTCAGAGACCCTCGCACCGGTGAACCAGCCCTCGACTTGCCAAAAATGTTTGGCATTCACCTGTTCCTCTCCGGCTTGCTCTGCTTCGGCTTCGGCGCATTTCACCTTTCGGGACTTTTCGGCCCGGGAATGTGGGTGTCCGACCCCTACGGCCTGACCGGTCACGTCCAGCCAGTGGCGCCTGCTTGGGGCCCTGAAGGCTTCGATCCCTTCAATCCGGGCGGCATCGTGGCTCACCACATTGCAGCGGGCGTAGTCGGCGTAATTGCCGGTTTGTTCCACTTGACAGTGCGGCCGCCGGAACGTCTTTACAAAGCCCTGCGGATGGGGAATATCGAAACTGTACTTTCTAGCAGTATCGCTGCCGTATTCTTTGCAGCCTTTGTGGTTGCCGGTACGATGTGGTACGGTTCTGCTGCTACTCCGATCGAACTTTTTGGCCCGACTCGCTATCAGTGGGACAGCGGCTATTTCCAACAAGAAATCGATCGCAGAGCTCAAGCTAGCTTGGCCGCGGGCCAAAGCTTCCAAGAAGCTTACGAACAAATTCCCGAAAAATTGGCTTTCTACGACTACGTGGGCAACTCTCCTGCTAAAGGCGGTTTGTTCCGCGCCGGCGCGATGGTCAACGGCGACGGCATTGCTAAAAGCTGGCTAGGCCATCCCGTATTTACTGACAGCGAAGGCCGGGTTTTGTCGGTGCGCCGTCTCCCCAACTTCTTTGAAACTTTCCCAGTAATTTTGACTGACAAAGATGGGGTCGTTCGCGCTGACATCCCCTTCCGCCGCGCTGAATCAAAATACAGCTTTGAACAAAGCGGAGTTACTGTCAGCTTCTACGGTGGCGAACTTAACGGCCAAACCTTTAAGAATCCTCTAGATGTTAAGAAGTTTGCTCGCGCCGCCCAAAAGGGTGAAGTATTTGAATTCGATCGCGAAACCTTGAATTCGGACGGGGTTTTCCGCACTTCGACTCGCGGTTGGTTTACTTTCGGACACGTTTGCTTTGCTTTGCTGTTCTTCTTCGGCCATATCTGGCACGGTTCTCGGACTATTTTCCGCGACGTGTTTGCTGGAGTTGAGGCTGACATGGAAGAACAAGTCGAGTGGGGCTTGTTCCAAAAACTGGGTGACGTCACCACCAGAAGAGAAGAACCTCTCTAGATTTCGCCAGCCTCTGGCTAGCCGGGAAACTTCCCCGGTGTAAAAAAACCCGGTTTCTTCAAGAAACCGGGTTTTTTAGTTAATAATAAAACCAGTAATTAAGATAAAATAATACGGCAAGGGAAGATAGGGAAAATTTAACATGGAAAGTGTTGCTTACATTTTGATTCTGGCTTTAGCCATAGGCGTACTATTTTTTGCGATCGCCTTTCGGGAACCTCCCCGGATTGGCAAATAATTAGCTATACGCCTGCGGCAAGTCCAAAATATCTTGAACCGGACTGCGGTCAGCCCGCATCATAGCCATCGAATTTGGTGCGGGACTATTTCAGGGCTGTTGGCTTTCCTCATTTTTCTAGTCCAGCCATTCATCCGACCCCAGGCGGTGAGATGAATGGCAATTTGCTGGCAATGCCTGTTAAAATCAGCAATCATGCGCTGTTCCTCCTGCCAACACACAAATAGCCGCGTTCTCGAATCGCGCTCAGCCGAATCCGGTCAAAGCATCCGTCGGCGGCGCGAGTGTTTGAGCTGCCAGCACCGCTTCACAACTTACGAACGCATAGAATTTGTGCCGATTACGGTGCTCAAGCGGGACGGCAAACGCGAATCTTTTGACAGGTCAAAATTAGTCAGGGGATTGATTCGGGCCTGCGAAAAAACCGGTTTGTCTTCCGGCCATCTCGAAACCCTGGCAGAAGAAATCGAGGCGCAACTCCAAGGTCGAGCGCTCCGAGAAATCGCCAGCTCAGAAATTGGGGAACTGGTGCTGTTGCACCTGCGCCCGCTCAGCGAAGTCGCTTATGTCCGTTTCGCTTCCGTATACCGCCAATTTCGAGGCATCCGAGACTTTGTAGATACCCTAAATCACCTTCAGAATCCCCTCAACGAAGCTCGAGAACCAGAAACAAAGCCAGATTTTGACGCAGATTCGCCACAGCCGGATGCAGTCGATCGAGAAAGCCCCGCATCCTGCGCTACTGGCAGCTAAACTCCCTTAAATTAATTTAAAAGCACTAAGCTGCTGTGCATCTAATTAGACAGTCAATTTTTCTACAATTATTGTGGGACGGGCTCTCCTAGCGTGGAACGGACCCTCCTAGCCCGTGTCTGTATTCAATGCCAGATGCTCCGCAGCTTAGGCGGCTCAGTCGATTTTAGATTTCAGATTTGAGACTTACTCTACAGATTCAATCTGCGAGCTCGAACAAGAGTCGAAAATTTTGATCGGTTCACCACAGGAGTACGTGGCACAGTATCCGTTTTTGGGCGAGGTAAGTTATCGAAATATTCTCTTGAGATTGAAAACCCTGTCCGTTTAGGCCCCGGATTCCCAGCGACGGCGCGAGCAGCTTGCCAAACTCTGAGCGCTTCGCCGAACCTCTCTTGGGGCGAAGAGTCCCCGTGTTCTTTTTTCTAGGTCTTTGTGCTAGGTGTGTTATGATCGTCATCGGTCTAAAATTGAGTATAACTAAACAACGTAAAAGCTTAACTCGATTGGTTAAGTGCTCCGTCACACCTCACGGTGTTGCAGTTTAGGAAAGCTAAATTTGAACACAACCTAACTACAGGTGAAGAACTAATTAAATACGGTAAGGCATACCGGAATTTACGCTTCTGGAAAAACCGACCTCTACTTAAACTGGAGTAATCCTGTCGCAAGCGGCGTCGGCTAGTTCAATGAAGAATATCAGTTTCTTTTTACCTGAGAGTGTCAATGGACTCTGAATGTTAAGATTAAACCTTTTAACGCAGAGTGCAGAGTTTCAAGTAATAGCAGTGGCAAGCCCCCATGTGCAATGGCACAGGGAAAAAGTTAGCAAAAACTGACTTTAATAAAAGATTTTGAAAAAAGTTAATCGCTTTTTCACCAAAATCTCTAATATCTGCCTGCACAAACGAAAAACATGAAGGAGAGAAATCCTAGGAAACTATTCGCATGGTCAATCTCAAAACCACAGTCAAAGATATCGGCTTTACTCACGAAGATTTTGCAGCCCTACTTGATAAATATGACTATCACTTTAGCCCGGGCGATGTAGTAGCGGGTACAGTTTTTAGTATAGAACCGAGGGGCGCTCTGATTGATATCGGTGCTAAAACAGCAGCGTACATTCCCATTCAGGAAATGTCCATCAATCGAGTCGAAAGCCCTGAAGAGGTATTGCAATCAAACGAAACCAGAGAATTTTTCATTCTAACCGATGAAAATGAAGACGGACAATTAACCCTGTCCATCCGGCGCATCGAGTATATGCGGGCCTGGGAAAGAGTGCGACAACTGCAAGCAGAAGATGCCACAGTACGATCGCAAGTATTTGCCACCAACCGCGGCGGCGCACTCGTGAGAATAGAAGGCTTGCGAGGCTTTATTCCCGGTTCTCACATCAGCACCCGCAAACCGAAGGAAGAATTAGTCGCCGAAGAATTACCATTAAAATTCTTAGAGGTAGACGAAGACCGCAACCGCTTAGTGCTCAGCCACCGCCGCGCTTTAGTAGAAAAGAAGATGAACCGTCTCGAAGTCGGGGAAGTGGTAACCGGTACAGTGCGCGGCATCAAGCCTTACGGTGCTTTCATCGACATTGGCGGCGTCAGCGGCTTGCTGCACATCTCGGAAATTTCGCACGATCACATCGATACGCCTCACAGCGTGTTCAATGTCAACGACGAAGTGAAAGTCATGATTATTGACTTGGATGCCGATAGGGGCCGGATTTCTCTCTCTACCAAGCAGTTGGAACCGGAACCGGGCGCGATGGTCAAAAATCGCGAATTGGTGTATGAAAAAGCTGAGGAAATGGCAGCTAAGTTCCGCGAAAAAATGCTCGCTCAAAAGCAAGCTAAAGCAGGCATAGACATTCCTCTAGACTCGATCGATCCTGATGACATCTCCGACGAAATACTCGAGGACGTGCCCTCAGCAATGGAAGAGGATCTGCCAGAAGAAGTAGCACCGGAAGCAGCACCGGAAGCAGTATTAGATGTAGAGGAAGAAATCCCTCCTGCAACCGTAGAATAACATCGCAAGTCATCGCAAGTCACTGTCATTAAAAGAGGGTATTTTCCCTCTTTTTTTTGCCTTCAACGCCCCAATTACCAATTACCAATTACCAATTACCAATTACCAACCATTTAATACCATCGTCAAAAAACAATGCAACGGTAAGCCGGCGATCCAAACCCTTACGGAATCATATCAATTCCGGTTACACCGTCCGTGATTGTTGACTGTTGACTGTTGAGTGTTGACTGTTGACTGATGACTGATGACTGATGACTGTTAACAATCTAAAATCTAAAATCGATTGACTGTTGACTGATGACTGATGACTGTTGACTGTTGACTGATGACTGTTAACAATCTAAAATTTAAAATCTAAAATCTAAAATCGATTGACTGATGACTGATGACTCTTAACAGTTAACAATCTAAAATCTAAACTCTAAAATATAAAATCGATTGACTGTTAACAATCTAAAAGCTAAAAGCTAAAAGCTCAAATCGATTGAGTGTTAACAATCTAAAATCTAAACTCTAAACTCTAAAATCGATTGACTGTTAACGATCTAAAATCTAAAATCTAAAATCGATTGACTGTTAACGATCTAAAATCTAAAATCTAAAATCTAAAAGCTCAAATCGATTGACTGTTAACAATCTAAAATCTAAAATCTAAAATCGAAAATCGATTGACTGTTAACAATCTAAAATCTAAAATCGAAAATCGAAAATCGATCGACTCAGCGATCGCACGGAAGTCTAAATTCTCCAATAGTATAGTATCTTGCTACAGACAGATGCAGCGACCCCTCTTGGGATTAATAAAAGTAGCCGATACCTCTGCCTAAATAGATATGACCTTCCTGCTGCTAATTTGTTAAGATTTATAAATATCAGGGACATCCGCACAGGTGCAAACTCATCAGAATTCTCAGGCAAGAACAAGCCAGACGAGGCAATCAGACAACATAATCTTTAGAAAGTTCTTGCCCTGACGCTCATAGGCAAGTGGATAATGAACATCGAACTATTAAAAGAAAAATTAGAACAGCTCAAAAAACGTCCCAATTCTAGCAAAGGAACGATCGACCAAATCGAAAAATGGTTGCTGGGTTCCCACGTTTTGCAAAGATTGCGGATTAACCCTTACTACGTAGCAGGCGATACAGTCAAGAATATTAAAAGAATTACTTCGGAATTTCTGCACGGAGTCAAAGCCGGTGCCTTCGACTTGCACTGGGATATTCACTGCCCGCACTGCAACATGATTACAGACGAATTCAAGGATTTGGCAGACACATCAGAAGTGTCTTTTTGCCCGATGTGCGAGCGCGACTTTAAACTTGATTTGCTCGATCGCGTCGAAGTTACTTTTTCCCTGAACAAAGAAATCGAAGACCCGCAACTGCGCCCCGTCTGCGCTCCCCCTCCCGTACTCCAAAACAAACTGCAACTGATAACGCCTTTATACTGCACCGAATCCGAGACTGTCACCTTAGAACAAGGTCGATACCGCTACTGCTGTCCCCTGACTTTAGCTAAAGGGGTTTTAAAGGTTGAAGGCCCAGAAACAGAAGAGATACAAGAAATTAAACTCAAACAGTTGGCAGGCAAAGATTTTGACAAAACAGATCTGACCGTGCGCCCGGGAAAAGTTAAGATAGAATTAACTAATAACGATCACAATTTGTCCGGGCTGATTTTGCATACAGACGAATTGCCCCAGGAATTGACCTTAGAACAACTCCCCCTGCGGCTGTCAGGAATCCAACTGCTTCATCACCCGGATTATAAGCGTTTGTTCGGCGAGCAAGTACTATCGGAAAGAGAGCGAGTCAAGATTCGCGCGATTACTATTATGTTTACCGATATTACCGGCTCTACCAGAATGTACGAAACGCTGGGAGATACCAAAGCTTACAATATTGTCCGCGATCATTTTGAAATTTTCTTTGAGTCGATCGAGAAAGTTGGCGGTAAAATCATTAAAACCATCGGCGATGCCGTCATGGCTTCCTTTATTAGCAACGAACAAGCAATTATGGCGGCAGTGGATGCTGTGACCTCTTTCAAAGAGTACAATTTAACTCGCCCACATGCAGAGTGGATTCAAGTCAGAATTGGCATTCACCGAGGTACGGCTTTGCTGGTAAATCTTAATAGTTCGATCGACTATTTTGGTTCCACAGTCAACAAAGCAGCCCGCATTCAAAATCTTTCTAAAAGTGACGAAGTTTCGTTTTCGGAAGAGGTTTACAGCGACCAAGGATTTTTAACAGCATTACAAGCTGCTGGAGTGTCCGAAATTCACAAACGAGTTGAAGATTTAAAGGGAATACAAGGCGCCCAAGTCGCTTATACTGCTAGAATTAATACCGAATCAGTAATCGCGCTGTCTGGTACACTGGTCGCTGGCAGAAGCTAAGTAGGTAACCAAATATAGCGTTTCTCAGAAACATGAGGTACGATCGGGCATAAGGCTGACGGGCCCACGGGCATAGGGCATACCTCACCACCCGATCAACCGCTATATACCTGATTATTGCCAGCCTCTTGTTACGATCGCCCCAACAACAGATAGAGTTCTTCGATCGCGCTCAGCTCGTGGCTCCAGGAGTTTAGCTAATCCTTAAGGCAGTTGCATAAGGCCGACAACTTAAGTAGGCTCAGATGAAAATAGTCCGAATTACTCAGCCTTACGCTTGCCAGATATGTATGCTGCTAAATAACTGAAGTCCAGGACTTCGCACGATGACTTCTAATCAATTATCTCCAGACAATACACCCGAACCGATCGCCTCCAGCGCCCTCGAGCTCGAACAATTACCTGAAACCAATGCCCGGTTTCCGATCGTCGGAATTGCGGCCTCTGCCGGAGGCTTGGAAGCATTCACCGAGTTACTGGGCCATTTGCCTACCGATACGGGTATGGCGTTTGTGCTGATTCAGCATTTAGACCCGAATCACAAAAGTTTCCTCGCCGAGATTCTCAGCAGAAGCACGTCAATGCCTGTTAAGCAGGTACGAGACGGCGTAGCTGTAGAGCCAGATCAAGTCTACGTCATTCCGCCGGATACCAAGATGGTGATATCTAAAGGCGTGCTGGAACTCTCACCCCGCGAGAAGATTTATGGCAAATATATGCCCGCAGATGCGTTTTTTACATCATTGGCGTTCGATCGCGGATACAAAGCGATCGCCGTAGTATTATCGGGGGCAGACGGAGACGGTTCACTGGGGCTGATGGCAATCAAAGCAGCCGGAGCCATGACTTTTGCTCAATGTGAAGACACGGCAAAATTCGATAGTATGCCGAATACCGCTGTGGCCACAGGCAATGTTGATTTTGTTATGCCACCGCAAAAAATTGCCGAGGAACTGGCAAACTATAGTCGCAGTCCGTTTTTCAATCGCCGGCTTCCCCTGACAAAAGCTGAGGAATCGCCCGGAGAGCCAGATGCCCTGGCAACTATTTTTGCGCTGCTGAAATCGACCACAGGCGTTGACTTCAGCCTGTACAAACCGGCTACCGTGAACCGACGCATCCAGCGACGGATGGTTTTGTACAAGGTAGAACTCTTGCATGATTACGCCGAACACCTTCAACACAATTCGGCTGAAGTCAAAGCTTTGTATGAAGAAATTTTGATCCACGTCACCAGTTTTTTCCGTGACTCCGAATCCTTTGAAAAATTAAAAGAGGTGGTTTTCCCCGCGATTACCCAAAATAAATCAGCAAATGCTCCGATTCGGATTTGGGTGGCGGGATGTTCGACTGGTGAAGAAGTTTATTCGATCGCCATGTGCTTGTTAGAGTTTTTGGGCGATCGAGTTATCCCGCCGCCGATCCAGATTTTTGCTACGGACATTGGCGAGGCGACAATCTCCAAAGCTCGGTCAGCCGTCTACTTAGAAAACCAGATGATAGACGTTTCACCAGAGCGACGTTCTCGCTTCTTTATTCTCCAAGAAGGAGGTAGTTATAGAATCTGCAAGGCAATCCGCGAACTGTGTATATTTGCCCGACAAGACTTAAGTAGTGACCCGCCTTTTGCCAATCTCGATTTAGTTACCTGTCGCAATGTGCTGATTTACTTGGGAGAGTCATTGCAAAAGAAAGTGCTGCCGATTTTTCATTACAGCCTTAACCCAACAGGCTTTCTCATGTTAGGTTCTTCTGAGAGTACCGGAAGATTTTCATACTTGTTTGATTCAGTGCATAACAATTCTAAAATTTATGCAAAAAAGTTGAGTGGAAAACCTCCCAGTTTATTCTTTACGCCGAGCTCCTATCCCGGCGTTAAAGAAGGTGAAGGGCAAAAAGTGAATGAAAGGTTGAGCAAGAGGTTTGACTTAGAGCGAGAAACTGACCAACTGATTTTGAATCACTATGCCCCAGCCGGTGTGGTTGTGGACGAGCAGATGAAAATCGTGCAAGTGCGGGGAGACATCGATCCTTACTTGAGAATGGCACCCGGAACGCCGGACTTAAACTTGCTGACAATGGCAAGGCCAGGATTGCTTGTTGACCTTCGCACCGCGATTTATGAGGCACAAATGCAGAACCTGAGCGTTAGGAAAGAAGGGGTATCTATTGAATCAGGCGCGCGATCGACTATCGTCAATATTGAGGTGAGGCCCTTCGGGCCGCACACCGTCGCAGCAGGCTATTTTTTGGTGGTATTTGAAGAGGTTTTACCGACGGCGGGCAACTTCTGCACCCTCAATTCTGAAATCTGCACGAAATGTGATTTAGAGCCTGAAAATGCACGGCTGAGAGAGGAACTTGCCACCGCTAACCAAGCAAGAACAGTGGCTCAATCACACCTGGAATCCTTGATCCACGAGCAGAAAAATCTCAACGAAGACCTCAAAATTGCCAACGAAGAAATCCTATCGAGCAACGAGGAATTGCAAAGCGCCAACGAGGAGCTAGAAACGGCCAAAGAAGAGATTCAAGCCGCTAACGAGGAACTCAGCACCACTAACGAGGAACTTCGCAGCCGATATTTTGAACAAAGCCAGCTCAATAACGATCTGACAAATTTGCTGGCTAGTATCCAGATCCCAGTCTTAATGCTGGCACAGGATTTAAAGATTCGACGCTTTACGCCAACGGCGAAGAAAATTTTTAATCTGATTGCCACAGATATTGGACGACCCTTTAGCGACATCCGATCGGCTCTTGACGTTTCTGATTTGGAACAAATGATTTTGGAGGTGATTGATACTCTCAACTCCAAAGAACAAGCAGTTCAAAGTTTATCGGGATATTGGTATAACCTCCGCATTCATCCTTACCGCACAACGGAAAACGTGATTGACGGTGTGGTAATACTTTTGCTCGATATTGACGCTCTCAAACGCAGTGCTAAAACCTTGGAGTCAGCCCGAAATTATGCTGAGGCGATCGTAGAAGCTGTGCAAACGCCTTTAGTCGCGCTAAATGCTGGGTTGCAAGTAAAAAAAGCAAATAGATCGTTCTATGAAACCTTTCCGGTTTCATCCTCAGAAATAACGGATATTTCGCTGTTTGAACTCGGGAACGGGCAGTGGAATATCCCCAAATTGCGACAGAT
Source organism: Microcoleus sp. AR_TQ3_B6 (assembly GCF_036702785.1). Lineage (NCBI taxonomy): Bacteria > Bacillati > Cyanobacteriota > Cyanophyceae > Oscillatoriales > Microcoleaceae > Microcoleus > Microcoleus sp. AR_TQ3_B6. The sequence goes on from NZ_JAUBVJ010000002.1 coordinate 185,065, forward strand.
ATTGGAAGATATTCTGGGTAATGATGTTCAGCTTATAAACTTTGAGTTGGATCACCTGTTTGAGCAGCTCGGGCCCAAAACTTTGCTGCTGAATGCTTGTAAAGTTCAACGAGAAGAAACGCTTTCAATGATTCTGTTGTCGATCGAGGATATCACCGATCGCAAGCATTTGGAGACAGAGCGATCGCAGTTATTGGAGCAGGAACAGTTAGCCCGCCAACAAGCAGAAAAAGCTAACCGAGTTAAAGATGAATTTCTGGCGAATCTCTCCCACGAATTGCGCAATCCCCTGACTCCGATTCTGGCGTGGTCACAAATGCTGCGCTGCGGGAAACTTAAGGAAGCAGAAACCGATCGCGCTTTAGAGGTAATCGAGCGCAGCGCCCAGGCGCAAGCTCAGTTAATCGGAGATCTTCTCGATATTTCCCGGATTACCAACGGCAACCTTCCACTGTCCATTTCTCCGATCGATCTGCAGGTAGTGGTGCAACGTGCGCTGGAGGGGGTTCAATTATCAGCTTCGGCAAAACACATTGAAATTGTTTCGCATTTGAATTCTGCAACTGTCTTAGGCGATATCGATCGCTTGCAGCAAGTTTTGTGGAATATTCTATCTAATGCGATTAAGTTTACTCTGCCGGGGGGACGAGTGGAAATCGTGATGCAGGATCTCGAGAATCATGCTGAAGTTCGAGTCACCGACACCGGAAAAGGGATTAAGCCTGAGTTGTTACCGTATATTTTCGATCGCTTCCGCCAAGGAGATTCCAGCACCACTAAGACGGATCAAGGGCTGGGATTGGGCTTGTCGATCGTGTATCATCTTGTCGAACAGCACGGGGGAACGGTGCAAGCCGAAAGTCCGGGTGAGGGACAAGGAACTACAATAACTCTGAGATTGCCGTTGCTACCCTCGCCTCAAGAGTAGCCACCGACGATTGATTGAAAGCCAACTGTTTTGGCTGCGCCTTTGAATGCCTCTAGCGAGATTGTCCCGTCTCTCGAAGGCTTGCACGTTTTAGCTGTAGACGATCGGATCGATAGGCGCAATCTCTTAAAATTTGCGATCGAAAGCTATGGGGCACAGGTTTGGACTTGCATCTGCCAAAAGTACGCGCGAACGAAGCTATCCCCTAGGGAATCGCTGCTTTGACTGATATTGTTTCCGGTTGCATCGGAATGATATAGAGGACACGGCAGTGCCGTGTCCCTACAATTAATGGGGGTAGGGACACGGCACTGCCGTGTCCTGACTGTGAGTAATATTAATTCCGAGGCTACCGGAGTTGATATTAGTGGCTTTCATTGTCTCCTTTACCACTTCCCCGAGAGAGGATTGAAACTACATCTGCTTGAAATTTTTCCATCCCGCTAAGGACTGTCGGGTGGGAGGACTGGCGGACTAAAAGCTTAAGTTGAAACCACCAAACGCAGTGCCGTTTCCCTACTAAAACCATTACCCCGAATTGCATTTGCCCTCTTCCTTCTCCCATACAAAAAAAACCCGGCCTCTCAAAGAAACCGGGTTTTTTGTCAATCAGATGCTTTCTTGTGATGCAGCCTAATCCCTAAAAAAATGTCATATATAAAACTCCAAAAGTCCTTTTTCCCTTCCAATATTCCCAAACTTTGAGGAGAACCTTTTTCATCCAACAGCGGCTTCACAGCTTCGTAAGCAGGCTTGTAATTGTACCAAGGAATAGAAGGCCACAGGTGATGGATCAGGTGATAGTTCTGCCCCAAAATTAAGATATTCAGAATCGGACTCGGATATACTCTGGCATTTTTCCAACGATCGCGATCGTGAAACGGACGGTGCGGCAAATAATCAAAAAATAACCCCAAGGCCAACCCCACCACCAAAGCAGGAGAAAACCAAAAATTCAGCACATAACCTAATTGATCGTACTGAATCGCGATATAAACCACCCCGATCACAAACAAACGGCTGAAAAACCATTCCAATAGTTCGTATTTCCGCCACAGCTTGCGCTTAAAAAAGAAAATCTCGTGGTAAAAAAACCTCGCAGCAATCAACCACAAAGGCCCGCCGGTAGAAACATAATGGTCTGGATCGTTATCTGGATCGTTGACATGGGCGTGATGCTGCATGTGTACCCGCGTAAACACCGGGAAAGCAAAACCCAACATCAAGGCGCTACCGTGTCCCAAAATAGCATTCATCGTGCGATCGCGATGGGCTGCATTATGAGACGCATCGTGAATCACAGTTCCGGCCATGTGCAACGCCAACACATTCAGCGAAAAACAGCACCACTGCGGCCATTCCCAACACCAGAAACCCAAGTTAGAAATCACGATAATCGCTACTGCACTCAAAAACAGCAGCAGTGTCGGATTCAAGTCACCGGGAGGACTCAAAAACTCTTTCGGCACTGTCAGCGGCCGTCCTGCCTCCGACATCTTTGTTAAGACTCCTTAATATTTCACTCTTGCGTAGTATAAGATACCAGCCGGACAATAGTAAAGTTTTATGAAAGAACTGAGTTCGATCGCCAGAAACTAGCCTCTGCACAAACAGCAAAGTATTAGACCTCTTGCAAAAGTCAAAAACTCACCCCCCTCGGTCCCCCCTTAGCAAGGGGGGAAGCAAGAAAAATTAGACTCCCGAACCGCGACTTCGGGGAGGGTTGGGGATGGGTCTGGTGCCTTTTTGCAAGAGGTCTATTGCTGTTGTGCAAGGACACCAGTCCTAGATTACCCAAAAGAGCTCTGCAGACCAAATAAAATCAATGGGTATCTCTGTATTTATGTCAAGCCTGAGAGCAGAAAAAATTGCCAAAAAGCGCGCTGCCCAAGAAAAGATTACCGATGGGTAAAAAGTCAGATATTCTATATAGTGTTCAATACCTGCTTTTTTGACGACTATCAAAATTTTTAAGACTCGAGACTAGCGTCATTGCTTTTAGTGCAAAAAAGAAACGTTAGGCGAAATTTAAACAAGAAATCCACCTGCCTCCCCACAACACCGCTGATGCAATTGCCAAAAGCCCTACGCCGGACTAAAATCGTCGCCACCATTGGCCCAGCAACTTCCGACCCTCAAGTGCTGCGCCAGCTCATAGAAGCCGGTGCCACAACTTTGCGACTCAACTTTTCCCACGGAACAGAAGAAGACCACCAGCGCAGCATTCGCTTAATCCGGCAAACCTCCTTTGAACTCAACCAGCCGGTCGCCATCCTCCAAGACCTCCAAGGCCCGAAAATTCGTTTAGGGCGCTTTGAGACAGGCTCTATAGTTGTCAAAAACGGCGATCCTTTCATTCTCACCAGCCGCCCGGTTCCCGGCACCGAACTCATTTCTTCCGTTACCTACGACCCCCTAGCAGACGAAGTTCCAGAGGGAGCACTGATTCTGCTAGACGACGGGAAAGTGGAAATGCGCGTCGAAAAAGTAGACCGCGCCGCCCGGGAATTGTACTGCCGCGTGGTAGTCGGCGGGCCGCTTTCCAACAACAAAGGCGTGAATTTTCCCGGAGTTTACCTGTCAATTAAGGCCCTGACTGACAAAGACCGCAAAGATTTAATGTTCGGCCTCGACCAAGGTGTCGATTGGGTGGCCCTGAGCTTTGTGCGGAATCCCCAGGATATGCTCGAAATTAAAGAGCTCATAGCCAGTGCCGGCAAGCAAGTACCGGTGATTGCCAAGATCGAAAAGCACGAGGCGATCGAACAAATGGAATCAATCCTGGCCCTTTGCAACGGCGTGATGGTCGCCCGGGGCGATTTGGGAGTGGAACTGCCGGCCGAAGATGTGCCGCTTTTGCAAAAGCGCTTGATTGCTACTTCTAACCGCATGGGGATTCCGGTAATTACCGCTACCCAGATGCTCGACAGCATGGTAAGTAATCCCCGTCCCACCCGCGCCGAAATTTCCGACGTAGCCAACGCGATTCTCGACGGAACTGATGCGGTGATGCTCTCGAATGAAACCGCAGTCGGCAAGTTCCCCGTCGAAGCGGTGGCGACGATGGCGAGAATTGCAGTGCGGATGGAGAGGGAAGGAATTAGAGGCAATATTAGGAATGTAGAAGATATCGGTCGATCGATCCCCAACGGCATCAGCCAAGCAGTCAGCCAAATCTCCGAACAGTTGAACGCGGCCGCCATCATGACATTGACCAAAACCGGCGCTACAGCCCGCAACGTCTCGAAATTCCGACCGAAAACAGCGATTTTGGCAGTTACTCCTCACGTAGACGTAGCCCGACAACTGCAATTAGTATGGGGAGTCAGACCCTTGCTGGTGCTGGATTTGCCCTCCACCGGCCAGACATTTCAATCGGCGATGACTGTCGCCCAGGAAAAAGAGTTAGTGTCCGACGGAGATTTAGTCGTGATGACCGCCGGTACCTTGCAAGGGGTTGCCGGTTCGACGGATTTGATCAAAGTTGAGGTAGTGACAGCGGTTTTAGGCAGAGGTACAGGTGTCGGTTTGGGCTCGGTGAGCGGCATGGCCAGGGTGGCTCGCACTGCTGCGGATGTAGGCAATTTCCACCCGGGAGAAATTTTGGTAGTCGAGCACACCAGCGTCGCTTTTGTGGAGATGATTCGGAAAGCAGCCGGTGTAGTGACGGAGGAGGACAGTTTGACTTCTCACGCCGCGATTATCGGTTTGCGGTTGGGCGTGCCGGTGATGGTGGGCGTGCAGAATGCGACGCGGGTAATTCGGGACGGAACTATGCTGACGCTGGATATGCAGCGGGGTTTGGTTTATTCCGGGGCCAGAGGCGGCTCAACAGACGGGGAACTCGCCGTTTAACTGTTGGTGAGCTAGGAGTTGTGGAGTTTTGAATTAAATTCTACAACTCATTGCTTTTTTTGCTTAGGTTGTGCTACAATTCAAAATTGTCTGTGCCGATGTAGCTCAGGGGTAGAGTATTCGATTCGTAATCGAACGGTCGTGGGTTCAAATCCCACCATCGGCTTTGGGTTTCAGCGATTTTTACCCACGCTTGGGGATCGAACGGGGATCAAAACGCAGTTTAACAACTCAAAAATGCTCTCGGCAAAGTCGCCGAGAGCATTTTTAGTTGTCGTCAATCCTTGGTGGTGGATATGGTGAATTTTTTAAATCAAAAGTAAAAAGGAAAAAACGTAGTAGATATGTAAATTCATCAGTATCAATGTGGCGATGTTGCATAATATCTATTAGCCGTAAGCAATGAGGGTTAAAACACTCAATGTCCGCTCAAGGGTTTTATCGTCGTTCACTCCCCGATTCTGCTATTGCCTTTTCCTCAGTAGAAGGAAGGCAAATTTTTCGAGAAGCGTTGGCATTGGGAGAGATGGAAGGGTATTTTGCTCTAGCTGAACAGTTTCATACTCAAGCAGAACCCGCTTTTTGTGGATTGGGTAGTTTAGTCGTTGTTCTTAATGCCTTATCCATCGATCCGGGTCGCATTTGGAAAGGGGTGTGGAGATGGTATGGAGAGGAATTTTTAGACTGTTGTTTACCTCTTTCAGTCATTAAAGAAAACGGTATCACCTTTGATGAGTTTGTCTGTATCGCACGTTGCAACGGTGCCGTTGTAAAACCTAACCGTTACAACCAAAGCAGCTTGGAAAACTTTCGGCAAGCAGTTAAGCAGGTGGCTACGGCGCCAGGTGATATTCATCTAGTTGTTTCCTACAGCCGAAAGGTATTGGGACAAACTGGTGATGGTCACTTCTCACCAATTGCTGGCTATCATCGACAACGGGATCTAGTTCTGCTGCTGGATGTTGCCCGTTTCAAATATCCACCTCACTGGGTTTCTCTGCCTTTGTTATGGAAAGCGTTTGAGCCTGTAGATCCCGTCACTAATCAATGTCGAGGTTATATTTTATTGCAGAAGAGTGAAAGGTTGCCAGAAACCTTCTTTCATGTTGCTTTTGATTTACATCAGTGGCGCAGTGTTGCTCCTTACTTTGCAGAAATACTGCCAGACATTTTGAGAAAAGAGCAACCTGATTCCATTGCTTCATTTGTCAGTACCATCCTGCACAATTGGCCTGTTGAGTTCACCACTATGCTGGATACCTCCTCAGAGACGGCAGAGAAACTTGAGAAATTACGAGCAGCTATTGAGTTAAATTCACTGTTTGATATTGTTCACCAATGCTTGTCAAGCGATGACGGGGATGCAATGTCTGTTCTAGGGAAGTGGCGATCGCAACAGCCATTCGTAGCAGAGACAATAACAGCAATATTACTATCGGGCCCCGAAACGCTCTATGCAACTCTCAAACCAGATTTACGACTGTGGTTGAGTGAGGTTCGCTACCTTGAGAAACTAATTTCTCCCTTGGATATAGAGATATCTAGATTGAGAGAACAAATGTCAGCACTCCAGGATTTTGACACTTTATATTCAAAGGGACATCAGTGCAATATCCATCAGAGTTAGCATCTACCGCCTTTTGAACTCCCCAAACCTCGACTAAGTACAAAAGTGAAAGTTTAACCTCTAATTTCTTGGTATAGATGGGCTAACTTTCTTAAGCGCTTGCCCTACCGCTAATCTGAACGCTCAGTTTGTTAATCCAGAGAATTACCTACCAATTTTTGGGCTTTGACGCTCCCCGGTGTAAACGCACGCGGCTTTCACCGGGGAGCTTTGTAATATCAAATCCGCTAGCATCCTCGGGCGTAAAATCGAGCCAACAGTCAACACTCAACCATCATTCAGTTTTTTGACTGACACTTAACAGTCAACAGCCAACAGTCAACAGTCAACAGCCAACAGTCAACTTTGGCGAATGCTATATAAACCTGACATGGTATTAGTTTGGGGGCCGGGGGAGGCGAAAACTCAGGGGACTGAGGATTTGATTGAGAGTTCGCAGTTGTTCAGCAGTACCCAAACAAATCAGCATATCTCCTCCTTCGATCGCAGTTTCTCCCGTAGGCCCGACAATCAAAGTCCCGCCAGCGCGCCGCACTGCTAAAACCAAGGCCCCCGATTGCGATCGCAACTTGGCATTTCTCAAAGTTTGCCCCACGTAGACACAAGTATCGGGATCGATCAAAAATTCCTCCATGTAAAAAGAACTCTCCGTGCCCGTCAAAACACCGTCTAAAAAATCCATAACTTGAGGCCGCAAAGCCGCCGCCGCCATGCGTTTTCCCCCGGTAATGTAGGGGGATACGACGGCATCGGCGCCGCCCCGCTGCAACTTCTTTACAGCTTCTTCTGTGGTGGCGCGGGCGATCGCCCGTACCTTCGGATTCAGAGTTTTCGCCGACAGCACAGTGTATAAATTCTCGGCATCCGAGGGCAAAGCTGCTACTATGCAAATTGCGCGATCGAGCCCGACATTCAGCAAAATTTCGTCCAGAGTCGCGTCTCCTTGGACAGCCGTATACCCCAGCGCCAAAGCTGCCTCAACCGACTGCACCGCCGAATCAATCACCACAAAAGGAATATTTTCTGCCTCAAATTCCAAGGCAATCTGACGCCCAATGCGCCCAAAACCGCAGAGAATGTAATGCCCGATCAAAGAATCTACCAATCGTCGCTGCTGCCTAATTCTTGCTCCTTCTTGAAAATATCCTTGAATCAGCGCTTCTGTAAAGCGGTTGACGATGAAACCAATCACAATCACGCCCATCAAAATCAGGCCTATGGTAAACATTCGCCCGCGTTTGCCCAGGGGCTGAAGTTCACCGTAGCCCACAGTTGCTAGGGTAAATACTGTCATGTAAACGGCATCGAGCAAAGACCATTTTTCCACTTGCCAATACCAGAGAGTACCGGTGCATAAAATGCCGCCAAGGGCGATGACTCCGCCCCTTAAGTCTTTTTGCAGGCGCTGGTACTTTTGCTCTAGAGTTGAATACACCGATCGGACTGACCTATTACCTATTAGCTGCTAACAATTTTAACCATATCAGCCCTAGAAGCAGGGGGAATCAATCGATTTTCGATTTTCGATTTTCGATTTTCGATTGACCCCAGGGATAAATGCGGGGGCTGGAGGATTTTCGATTTTCGATTTTCGATTGACCCCAGGGATAAATGCGGGGGCTGGAGGATTTTCGATTTTCGATTTTCGATTGATTCCACGGATAAATCCGGGGGGCTGTACCATCAAGAAATTATTGGTCAAAAAGCCAGTTTTTTCCTAGATACTTTGCTGCAAAAATCAAGATTTTGATTCTTGACTGGGTTCTTTTTGGCTGAGTCCCGACTGACTTCCAATCCCGTCGCAGAGGTGGCGATTGTTTTGATTGGCGATCGGATTTGTCTGAAAATAATTGCGGACTCCATTACAACCCTGCTGCAACAAATCGTCAAGATTAAAATTCCACAGCATCACCGTACCGTCAGCACTAGCACTAGCGATCGCCTTGCCGTCTGGACTAAAACTCGCACTCCAAACAGCATCCTTGTTACCTTTTAAAGTTTTGAGCAATGTACCGTCAATGTTCCACAGCCTCACCATTTTGTCTGTGCTTGCAGATAGCAACATTTGACTGTCGGGACTAAAGCTGATATTTGTCAATCCACTTGTATGCTTTAAAATACTTAGCGGTGTGCCGTCTTTTCTCCAAATTCTCGCATTTCCCCCAGCACTTGCAGTCGCCAGCATTGCTCCGTCGGGACTGAAAGCTACACTCATAATTTTATCACTTTCTATCTGTAAAGTTCGGAGCAATTGGATATCGGTGCTTGCTTCAATTGACTGCTGTTTTTGCAACTTTTCCACAACCTTTCTCAAACTCCAAAGTTTAACACTACCATCAGTACCAGCCGCAGCAATTCTCTGACCGTCTGGGCTAAAACTTGCGCTAGTTATCCAACCTCGCTCGACTTTAAAACTTGACAATTCTTCACCGTTAATATTCCAGATTTTAACAGTTCCATCGGCACTTGCTGAAACAATAATTTTACCATCGGGACTCAAACAAACGCTTGTTACTTGACCCCTATGTCCTTTTAAATCATGAATCAATTTGCCATTTTTTTTCCAAATCTTTACAGTTTGGTCGTCGCTGGCTGAGACAATAATATCACCAACAGGATTGAATATTGCCCTTCTAATTTTATCAGTATGCCCTGTTAATGTTGCTTGCAAAGTTCCATTAGTTTGCCAAAGTTTGATATAATTATCATCGGTCGCAGTCACAATGGTTTGACTGTCAGGACTGAAACTCGCGAAAGCAAGGCTACTGGCTTGACTCTGGAAGCGGCGGCGTTCCCGGAAGCTGTAAACTGCCTGCTCGAGGGCGATCGCTACTCGCATCTGAATATCTGAACTGACTCCGAGCGATCGGTTCATTTCTGTAACAGCTCTAATGCTTTCTAGCAGAGATTCCTCTTTTTTATCAGCAGAAAGTAGCGTTTCTGATAGTAGACTGAGAGTGAGAATTTTGTTATTTCTTTCTTCGATTGATGGTTTAATCCAAAAGGCTCCTATCAGAATTAATACCAGTATTCCTGCTGCTGCTGTAACTGTTTGCACTCTCAGTTGTCGCTCGCGCCAAAGTTTAGCTGCAATCACTTTTTTCTGCTTTTGTGCTTCGCTTAGTTCCTCTAGTAACTTTTTTTCGCGTCGCAGTTGTTCTATTTCAGCTTGATGCTGTTTTTCTTGACAGCGGAATTTGGCTAATTCCGCTTCTTGACTTGCATTTAAAAATTGATAATCTTGGGTACACAAGCTTTTATTTGCCGCCCATTTACGGGCATCTTCCAGTGCTTGACCGCGCAACAAGCGAGATTCATCTTGACAGTTTTTAGCTATCCATGCTGCTAAAGATTCGGCATAGGGGCGCAAGTCGCCGAGTGCTTTTTCTACCCAGTTTTGGTTGAATATAGCTGCGTAAATGCGGTTGTATACGGTTAATTTTCCGGCTCGTTTTACTACTAATCCGCTCAGTCGCAATTCTGTTTGTTCGGGAGTATCATCTGCCCAGATTCCTCCAGCACCCCTTAACAAGGATAATTCTGGCATTTCATCCCCCGTTTTTAAGGGGGGTGGCGGGGCATCAAAGGGTTGCAATATTTTTTGATATAATCCTAATAACCTACTGGCGTGGTGGTGATTTCTAAGAAGGCGATCGCGAATTGTTTTGATGTGTACAGGTTCATCGGATGATTCCCAATTATCAATAATATGATGTCTTACTATCTCGCTAATTAATAATTGATTTGTAGTAATAATGTCAGTCCTTATTTCATCCGTTGAATCTGATATAATAGAAGCGGAGGCTAAGCTTTTTAGATGGTTCAGAATCAGCTTGCAAAGCTTTTGAGTCAGAAATGGCTGCCCTCCAGTCCAGTCCAAAATTTCTTTTAAAACCTGTTGAGGATTGTCTACTTTTCCCTCAAATCCCTTTGCTAAAGGCAGAGCTTCTTGTAAGTTGAAACCGTGCAATTCAATAGCTAAACCGATATTAAACGGGGTACGAGCTGCATCGCTAATTAAATCCGATGGCGTAGCTACTCCCAGCAAAGCAAATGTAATGCGCTTGTATTCTGACTTCTGAGCGCGTTTGTTGTAGCAAGCTCTAATTAGGGCAAAAAAATCATCTAGCGGTTCTTTGAAACTGAGAACGCTATCAATTTCATCAATAAAAATGACAAGAGGTTGAGGAAGTTTTGCCAGCAGCAGCTCTTCAATTAACTCTCCTAAGCGCTGCACTGGCGACATCAACTCTCTCTCCTGCCACCAAGTCATAAACTCGACTGGGTTAAACAGGTTGAAACTGCACAATAGCTTGTAAGCGACGCCGCCATACCACTTATCTAGAGAGACTTGCTGGTTGCCAATGTCCGAAAGGTCGATCGTAGCACAGGCAATGCCATCAGCGGAGAGCTTTTGTACAGTTCGCACCAGCAAACTGGATTTGCCCATTTGTCGGGAATTGAGCACGTAACAAAACTCTCCAGCTTTGAGGGCTTGATAAAGTTCTGAGTCAGCTTGTCGCACTACATAAGTAGGTGCATTTTGCGGGAGACTGCCGCCGATTTGATATTGGTAATCGACTGTCATTATCTAGGCTCTAGTGATAGTTTTGTGTCAGTTCTACTGTGCCTGTAGCACAAGCAATTTTACCATTTTGATTGGTGGGTTCTGGTGGTTTAATTGTACCAGCAGAATCAGCTTGGCACAATATAGATGTGGTCGTTAGTTTATACTGAGAAGCATTTGAGTCAAAATTTTTACTAGGAATTAGAAAGACACCACCGACATAGCTTTTAAGGTCTTTTTGCTTTGAAACTCCATAATTAAATGTTGCTGTTTTTGTGACTACAAGGGAATATTTGTAATTTTCGGTATCGGTTTTAATGGGAATTCGTAAAGCCTTAACCGAAGTGATAAAAACATTTTTTTCGGCAAAATAGGCTGGCTGACGTTTGTTGATTGAGCTAACATACTCTCTGGCTGACCCTTGCTTTACATACTTAACCCTAGCCTGAAATGGTAGCACAACGATCGCCGCCAGAATTATTCCAAAGAACATTAAAGGCACTAAGCCTCCACAATAATTATATCCAATGCTAGCTAATTTTGAATTTTGTTGGCTCATGGGATTGTATCCTCTCTCTTTGTAGTAAAGACTTTAGTCTTTATTAGATTATTTTGTTACCTGTGTTGTCCCTGTTGGGCAAACTAATTTACTATTTTGAAGTCTTGGAGGTAGGTGAGGTCTTGTACCAGGTGTATCAGTGCGACACAGGATGCTTTCTGTTCTCATTTCATCCTCGCCATTATTTGACTTGGCTCGTATTACAAAAACTCCTCCAACATAACTCTTAAGCTTTGGTTTTTTGGAGATTCCATAATTAAAGGCAGTTTGCTTTGTGGCGCGAACTGAATACTTGTAATTTTTTGTCTCCGTTTTAATCGCAATTCCCAAAGCATTAACAGAAGTGGCAAAAGCACTTTTTTCTATAAATATGGCTTGCTGTGCGCGGTTCATTGAGCCAACATACTGTTTTGCTTCTGATTGGAAAACCTTGGGTCTAGGGGTATTATCCATGACTGATGGCAGAGCGATGGCCCCCATTACTCCAATGCCCATTAAAAGCAATAAGCATCCGCAACCGTTATAAGCTGAATTGCTAATACTTGATTCTTGATATTTAGTCATGGTCTTGTCTGCTTAAATGGTATATACAAGGCGAATTAAAGTCGGAGAGGCAGAGCCTCTGGATCTTCGTTACCAGGCTTTGCCTGGTAACGAGGAAATTGCTAATAGTTGATTCTTGATATTTAGTCAGAGTCTTGTCTCCTTAAATGGTGTATATAAGGCGAATTAAATTCAGTGAGGTAGAGCCTCTGGATCTGCGTTACCAGGCAGAGCCTGGTAACAAGTAAACTAGGAAACACTAATCTCTAAGCTCGCAGCTTTTGTACTTCTTTCCTGTCAATGGATGTCGGCTGAATCACTTTACTGCCGATCGCAAAATCGCGCAATTCCACCCTCGTAAACTTCACACCCCAAGGATCTGTCGTTGTATCCAACTCCTCCACTAAAGCATTATTGATTTCATTGCGAGCCGTGTAAAGTTCCTCCAGAGCTAATGTCGCAATGTGAGTCCGAATAGAAAGAATCAGCATATTTAACATCGCTTCCTTGAGATTCTGCACCTTGTAGGAGGCTTTTTCTAAGTCAATTACTCGCCAGTACACAATAAATTCAACGGTGACAGCAACGCGATCGCGCGTCGTGCATTGTTGCGGTGGCAAGTTTAAAATTTGCTCGCGCAGAGTTTGTTTATAGGCGACTGTTTCGACAAAGGGAATCAGAAATGTCAAACCTGGTTCGAGTTTTTTTCGATCGTACTTTCCAAAAATTTCAACTAAAGCCTCATCTCCTTGACGGACGATTTTTACGCTGCTGGCTAAGGATACTCCGGTAATTGCAAACAACACCATCAAAAAATACTGATACATAGTGAATCTCCTGGTAAATAGTTGACAGTTGACAGTTGATAGTGATTTCTTAGTCTCTTAGCAAGGGACTTTGTTTGGCAAGAAGCGATTTCAATCGCCGAGTCATAAAAAAGCTAACTCAGATTTAGCTGTTGATATGAATTAATCTGTCAGGTACAACAATCAGCGTGTTTCCTTCGCGGCGCAAAACGTAAACTTTTTGTCTGGGTGCGATCGCCCCTTGGGAATCTTCATTGCGAGCTTTCCACGAAGCCCCTTCATAAATCACCATTCCGGTTTCTCCGGGGAAAATCTCAGAGATTGTTGTCGCTTCCGTTGCTTCGGGAATGACAAACTTTTTGCGGACAATGAAAATCGGTCGAATCCAGATGCTCAGCGCGAGGGCTATCCCCATCCAGTAGAAGATTTGCCAGTCAAAATCTTCATACATTATGTTCGCCCAACTAAACTGAAATGCTACAGCTCCTCTCCACAAAATAAATGATTCAATTAAAGCCGAAGCTCCCATCATTAGCACGTAAAACCTGTATTTCTGGGGCTGAGTTTTGATGATTAATAGCTCGAACGCACTAAGCACCATTCCCATCAGCAACCACAACATCGGGGGGGTGAAAGCGAAACCTGGTTGATTAGTGGCTGAGGCCAGCGACCAAATTAGGATAGAAGACACAATGTTTTTACCTCGTTGATAGGATTCAACTTTGTTATTTCTCATCTAATCAGGCGGCTATTTGAGTTGGCGACTGACTTATTTGAAAAATCATCGACTTTTCATCGACTTTTCATCGACTTTAGGGGCGGTTGCCATTTATGATGGTTTCAGTATCTTGATTGTGATAAGCAATGCCACGATCGCTAAGGGTGCGCGAAGAGTGCATTCGTACAGTTAAATCCTGTCTCCTGAGAAATGGCTTTCCCAGTCAGAAAATCCTGGCTGAGGATTTAGGGATGGCGCAATCTACTGTCAGCCATTTTCTGAATGGCAAACCTGTGGATTATGCCAATTTCATCGAAATTTGTCGCGGATTGGGCCAGGAATGGCGCGATATAGCTGATTTTGAGGCTAATTCAGAGCCAGAGGAGGTAGTGCTTGTGAGGGCAAAAGTGGCGATCGTCTTCGAGGGCGCAGCCAACGCCCTCACAACCTCACACAACACCCTTTCCCAGCAGTTACACCAAGCTTTGAGTGCGGGAGGCCACGAAGTCTTTTTTATTAACAACAGCAGCGACTCACGCTCATATTTAAAGTGTTGTGATTATTTGCTGTTGCTGATTTCCCAAGAATCGGCAGCTAGCGAAATGGTATTGGAACAAGTGCAGCTCGCCAAAGAATTGCCCAATCTTACTGCTCGCAAACCAGCGATTTTACCGATTTTCGTTGAATTAAATACACCGCTTTCCTTTGATTTACTGAGCTATTTGGCAGGAATTCAGCCCTGGCTGTGGCGCGGTGCTGGCGACACATTTAAATTATTATCACAAATTTTAACCATTATCAAAGAAGGTCGCACATCGTTAACGGCTGACCATGAATTGGCTGTAGAATGGAAAGCAATTACTAGCACAAAACAGTCAATAATTCAACCCCTGCCAGCAGCGGCTCCAGAATTGCCAGGAGGACAAGTTGAACTCACTTCTTGTTTTTATATCGATCGCCCTCCGATCGAATCCCGCTGTTACGAGACGATCGCCCAGCCGGGAGCGCTGATCCGCATAAAAGCACCCAGACAAATGGGCAAAACTTCCTTGATGGCGAGGATTTTGCATCACGCAGAAGTTCAAGGTTCTCGCACGGTAGCGCTGAGTTTTCAGCTAGCAAATCGGAAAATATTCGCTAATTCAGATACATTTTTGCAGTGGTTTTGTGCTAGCATCGGTCAAGAGTTAGGAATGCTGGAGCCGTTGCCAAAGTGTTGGCAATTAGCCGATTTAATTGGCAGCAATCAGTGCTGCAAGGCTTATTTTGAACAGTATTTACTGTCAGAATCCTCAAGACCTCTGACCTTAGGGTTGGATGAGAGCGATCGCCTGTTTGAATCACCGGAAATTGCCGACGACTTCTTTGGGTTATTGCGAGCTTTGCACGAAGAAGCGAAACGGCGAGATATTTGGAAAAAGTTTCGCTTGGTTGTGGTGCATTCGACGGAAGTTTATATCCCGCTGGACGTGAATAAATCGCCGTTTAATGTGGGATTGCCGATAGACTTGCCGGAGTTTAATTCGCAGCAAGTGCAAGATTTAGCTAAACGGCACGGATTGAATTGGAGTGAGGGTGAAGTTGTAGAATTGATGGGTTTAGTGGGAGGTCATCCCTATTTGGTGCGGCTAGCCATGTATCGCATTTCGCGTCAAGATGTGAGTTTCAATCAATTGGTGAAGTTACCTCCAAGTGAAGCGGGAATTTATAGCGATCATTTGCGGCGGCATTTATGGAATTTAGAGAAATATTCGGAATTAATGGAGGCGATGAGAGAGGTTGTGAGTGTTTCCCAGCCAGTTAGATTGAGGTCGGAATTGGGGTTTAAGTTAAATAGCATGGGATTGGTTAAATTAGAGGGAAATAATTACGTTCCGAGATGTCGATTGTATGAGGAATATTTTCGCGAGCGGCTAAATGGCAAATAATATCGAATTATGGAACCGCGCAGATGCTAAGGACACGAAGGAAGAACCCCCCACCCCCGAAGGCAGTTTCACGATCAGAAAAACCAGGATTTTGTAGGGGTAGTTCCCCCGTGCCCACCCCTCCCCAGCGACGCGATCCATTGGCGCAGCGATAGGGCACGGACAGGGAGGCACCGCCCCTAGGAAAAATGAAACCGCCCTGCCGCCTTCGGGGGAATGGGGGAGAGAAGAAGTAAATCGTTTTCTGGCGGGAAGGGAGTAATGAAAAGTCGATGAGAAGTCGATGAGAACTAACTCACGTTCTCAAATAGCCACGTGATCTAATAGAAATACAGTAGAAGCAAGGCGCAGTAGGCGAGGTTTGCAAACCCCACCGCACTCAATGGACTGGATGAAAACGACGCTAATAATAACTTGCTTGTTTTTCTTGGCATCGACTGTTAGATGAGGCGATATTAGACAAGCTATGCGTGTACTCGCTGTTTGACTCTAGAATCTCCATGTGTTTACACCGGGAGTATGTCAATCACTTGAAAACTACTGTGCTAAACCATTTGGACAAGTACCATGCAGCTTAAAAAAAATCCTCAACTCGATGCACTCACCAAACAAGCAGTATCGAGAACAACCATACAGCTTAAGACAAAGCCTCAACTCGATGCACTTAACAAACAAGCGGCATCTTCAGAAAAAAACCTTCCCCCTGACAAAAAAAGTAAATCTTGTGTAGGAACTTTACTGAGCATCACTTTTATTTATGTTCTTCCGGTCATGATACTTGCTGCGATCGCCTTCCCTTTTGTTATCAGTTGTGGTGGCGCGCAGAAAGCGAAGCAATCAGAAGCAAAACAATATATTAGCGCAATGAACAAAGGTCAACAAGCAATATACGCCGAGGATGGCGCATTTTCCAATTCCGTTAATGCTCTGGGCCTCGGCCTTAAAACTCAGACAACCAACTATAACTATTCACTCCTCGCTACAAAAAATGCTGCGTTTAATTATGGTGTAGCCCGCAGCAATAATCTTACTAGCTATGTCGGGGCTGTATTTTTAGTACCTGTTTCCCAAGCAGCTAACAAAGAGAAGACTACTGTATCCATTATGTGTAAAGCAAATTCTCCGGGAAATACCCAACCGCCCGATCCTATCCTTCAGAATGGTAATCCTGTCTGCGCTGCTGGTAGTAGCGATGCGCTTAAGTAAATATAGACATTAATGAGAATCTCATGTTACCTGAAATTTTCAAAGGCTTCCTCGTCTTAGGTGGCATCTTCATTCCCCTCGAAAGAATCTTTTCCTTGCACAACCAAAAGATATTCCGTCTCGGATGGCCAACCGATGCCACTTATTTTTTTACTGGTTACTTTATTGGCAGGTCGGGCGCTATTGTTGTGACTGTAATTTTGTCGCTGATGACTAATTTACTCAACCCGGAATTGCAAAGCAAAGTAACATCTCAACCTGTGTGGTTGCAGTTGGCAGAAGCAGTTATCGTTTCAGATACGGCATATTATATTGCTCACAGACTACTGCATGAAGTACCCTGGCTTTGGCAATTTCATGCAGTCCATCACAGCATTGAACAGATGGATTGGTTAGCAGCAGTGCGGGTGCATCCCTGCGAGCAAATATTTACTCAGATTTGCAAAATTCTGCCTCTTTACTGGTTGGGATTTAGTAAGGAGACTTTGGTAGTTTATGCTCTTTATTCGGCGGCGATCGCCTTCCTAATTCATGCAAATCTTAATTTAAGATTTGGCT
Organism: Microcoleus sp. AR_TQ3_B6; assembly: GCF_036702785.1. Taxonomy (NCBI): domain Bacteria; kingdom Bacillati; phylum Cyanobacteriota; class Cyanophyceae; order Oscillatoriales; family Microcoleaceae; genus Microcoleus; species Microcoleus sp. AR_TQ3_B6. The sequence continues at coordinate 202,360 of NZ_JAUBVJ010000002.1, forward strand.
TCTTAAAATGGTTCGTAGCTACCCCACAATTTCATCACTGGCATCACAGTAAAATTCCCGAAATTTACAACAAAAACTTTGCTGTTCAGTTGCCACTGTTAGATTTGCTATTTGGCACTATCTATATGCCAGAAAAAAAAATGCCTCATCAATATGGAATCTCTGATTCTATACCTGCTGGATATGTCGGACAAATGTTCTATCCATTTTCAAGGATGATGAAAAATGCTAGATAAAAATGCAAAACCAGGTATTAATCGCTATTCTCGCCTTTTGATTGCCATGGGATGTGGATTGATGAGTGTTGCTTCTCTGAGTGCAGTGGCTCTATTTCATCACATGGATATCCCAACTTTTATCGCCAGTTTAAATACGAAACAAGTAACTGTGGCTCAATTGCAGCAGGGTAAGTTGAAACCCGTGATTTTGATTGATGTGCGATCGCCCGAAGAATACGCGGAAGAGCGCATCGGTGAAAGTCCCCTTGTTCCGCTAACTGATATTGAGATGGGGTTCGGTGTCAAGGAGATTCAATCCATTGTAAAAGCTAGGGTTAAATCCAATCAACCTCAGCCCTTAATTGTACTTTATTGTACCAAAGGAGCGCGATCGGTTAAGGCATACAAACAGTTGGAAAAAGCGGCTCGGCATTCCCAAAAATTGGCAAAAAATGAGACTAATAAGATTAAGGATATCAAGCTGAATGTTGTTGTCCTTTCAGGCGGTATCACAGCGTGGCGGCAAGCAGTGCCGACTCTAAAAGATGCTCAGGTATTAGCGCCAATTACTTTGCCGAGATTGAGAAAGTCTCCCTCAGTCACCCTGCTTTCGGAATGAATCGGGGCAGTTGTGACAAAATTAATTTCTGTCAAATCTCTATCAATAGAAAGGTGTATCGTACTGACAGATTAGCTATCTTCAAGAAAAGTAGCCATAATCCTCAGCAATCTGCAACGGTTGGCTGTTTGGGCAGGCAGCACAATAATTAGAGTTAGCATAATTAGATTCCATGCCAAACACGATAGAGATACTTCCTTCTTCAGACTCGCGGAGTCTTTCCAAAAAGCAACCCGTACTCCCAAATTATGAAGCAGCCGATCGCCAATTTGTCGATTTGCTAGAGGTGGAGGATTTAGACAAGACGGTGGCGACAAAACCGTTACTTGTCAGCGATTTTGAAAGCGCGATCGCAGTGGCCCTTCGATCGGCTTATCAGGAACCGAACGGCTCGGAGGCCGCTCACAGCTTCTTGCAGCGCGTGCTTTACCGTATCAACCGCCTCAACTTGTTTTGGTACGACGATTTGCGCCGGTACAATAACGAACGATCGCACTATTTGCGCTCTGTGCGCGATCGCATTGAGGAACCTTGGCAGCAGTGGGAAAGCGCGCAAATCGACGTTGCAGCGCTGCAAAAATTGCCGGATGTCAAGCAAGCGCTGCGCGATCGCGCGGCCGCCGATGTCGCTCGTCCTTTGAACGAGACCGATCGCTATTTGCGGGAACAGATGACAGCAGCCGGATACAGACACCTGCTGGCGATCGGTTCTATCGACGGTTTAGTTGAAGCCAGCCACCTTTCTCGCATCCTCGGCGGTGTCGGCAACGAAATTCAGTCAACGCTGACGCGGGTGCTGATCGAAGAATACGGCGGCGGTCGCCTCCCCCGCAAGCACTCGACCTTTTTTGCTCAAATGCTGGCCGAATTCGATATGAGTACACAACCAGAAGCGTACTTCGATTTAGTGCCTTGGGAAGTGCTCGCAACCATCAATCACAACTTTCTGCTGACGGACCGCAAGCGCCATTTTCTGCGCTACAACGGCGGACTCACTTATTTTGAGGTGGCGGGGCCCGTCACTTACCGCAATTATGTAGCCGGGGTTCAGCGTCTGGGCCTCTCGGAGGCTGCGATGAGTTATTGGGAACTGCACGTCCGAGAAGATGAGCGTCACGGCCGCTGGATGTTGGATGAAGTGGCGATCCCGCTGGTTGATAGATACCCGCAGGATGCGTGGGAACTGGTGTTGGGCTACGATCAGGCGCAGTCGATGGGCGATCGGGCTGGGGCTGCTGTAGTGCGATCGATCCAAGCCGCAGAACGGAATTAACAGCTATTTAGGGTGCATAAGTCTTGGATGTACCCTAGATGTTGCACCGTTCTCAATAAGCCTTTGAGGAACAGGCTTTCGGGCCTGTTCCACAAGAAATACACTCTTTGTGGAACAGGCCCGAAAGCCTGTTGCTGACGCATCTTGCCTGTTCCACAAGAAATACACTCTTTGTGGAACAGGCCCGAAAGCCTGTTGCTGACAATGGTGCAACATCTCAGAGGCACCCTACCAGCGCTGGGTAGTTCACAATGCTGTCATTAACTGAATTAGCTCGATCGACAAATCTCTTTGCGACTTTTGCTGCTTCTTAAACAAAACTCCAGCCAGCAGATAGATATTTTCCGAATAAAAAGCCATGCCCTGTTCTCGCAGACTGGCGATCGCGCTTTTCACCTTGGGTTCCGAACTATAATAGCCAAAAGTTAAAGGTGCAATCTCAAAATTCGCAACCGAGTAGCCTCGATCCAAGGCATAATCTATCAAACCCACAGGATTAGAATAGCTAGAAACCATCAACAAAACTTCATCGCAGCCCAAAGATAAAAGTTTCTTAGCAATTGTACAACCATCACTCCCCCCGTGCAGCAGCGGCTGGTAAATCTTATCATCCACCGCCGGCAAGTAAGGCGGATTTGAGATTACACAATCGGCCGACTGGTATAAAGACGAATCAAAAAAAGAGCAATTGTTGACGGTATATTGTTCGGTCAGTTCATATTCCTTAATTTGAGACTCAGCAATTTTACAAGCTACTTTATTTAGCTCAAATCCCTCTATTTTCCCGTCAAAATCAGTTCTCAGCAAAGACTTAATAACTGGACTTCCCTCTCCTGAACCAAACTCTACGATAAGTCGAGAAGGGCCCCTGGCATTTAACACTAAACTTTCCAAGCAGTGCGCGTAAAAATCCGATTCTTCCGGGCAGTGGAATACCTGTTTCAGAGGATGGGATGAAGTGAGCATAAATTCTGTAACAAAGTTGACTATTTTTAAAATATCCAATCAGTAATATGGCAGCCATCTGTCGCAAGAGCTATTTGATCGACTTGTGAAATCAATCTCTTCCTGTTTTACCTGCTGCGATCGAGTCACTATTACTGCGGACATATAATAAAATTAACCAGATTAATCCGATTGACAGATTGCAATTAGAGTGATTGCTGTTGAGATCCTATACAAGCAACTAATTGTAAATTTTAATAGTGTCAGATATGACCTTTTTTAATTATTCTGTTCCGCTTCTGCGCCGCAAACCGCTTAACATGGACGTTCAGGAGTTAGAAGGGCTTTGGCAGGTTCAGTTTCCCCTTGGCAAAGATCGATTTTATTCAAAATTTTATACTTGTCTCGATCGAGCTTGCCTGCTGTGGAGCTTGCTGTTAATACCCATGTTCGGCACAGCACAGTTTTTTCCTGTGAGTTGGATGTTGCAAGCAGGTTTGTGGTCAGTGCTGGGCCTTGGAGGTACAGCAGCAATGGTAAGCATGACATACTCTTGGGTCAAAATAGAACGCCTGACTTGGGTGCTTTACGGTTGGGTAATACTAATGTTATTAGGATTGCTGCTGACCGATTTGGGCATTTTTTTTTGTTGGGAAAAAGTGTTGGCGAATCTCTGTCCCCTGTGGTTGGGAATCAGCGGCATTGGGTATTTGGGGACTGGATTCGCAGTGCGTGAAGCGAAGCTATCCCGTAGGGAATCGCGCGCGCTTTTAGCAGCAAGTTTGTTTCACCTGTCGGCGATTTTTATTTTGCCTTACACTGGCGGCTGGTCTTTCCTATTTACGGGATCAATAATGGTACTTAGCTTGCTCGTTTTAGCCGAATTGCAATGGGATATGCGACACTCGATTAACTACGCTGCCTTAACTCCTCAATAGCAGCATTTAAATCACCAACTGCACCGAATCCGACACCTCTAAACCTAAATTCTTATCCATCATTCAGTCAGTCGATTTTAGATTTTAGATTTTAGATTTTAAACTACACCATTTAAATCATGAACAGCGCCGAATCCGACCGTTACCCCCCTAAATCATTACCGATCAGTCAGTCGATTTGAGATTTGGGATTATCGATTTTAGACTACACCAGCATTTAAATCATGAACAGCACTGAATCCGACCGTTACCCCCCTAAATCATTACCGATCAGTCAGTCGATTTGAGATTTGAGATTTGAGATTTCGGCGTTAGCGCGAGGGTCGAAGGATTTTAGATGAACTTCACAGATAAATCTCGAACCTAGAACAAGAGTATAAAATTTTGGGCCGCTGGGGACTCCTGTCGTTGGCAAGTATCCGTTTTTGTGCTCGGTCATCAGTAGCGGGCGAATGACTGATGATATTAGGTCCGCTCGAACAACATCTATCAAATTGGTTATTAGTGAGGACTTTAGTCCTTACTAATAACCCGATCACCGTTATTTTAGCGGACATGATACGACTGATGAGTGATGACTAAGTAGGTGCCAAAAAAACACAGTATTTTGGAGGAGCGGGTTTAACTAAAAATCACTTTTATTGAAGCCACTATATGACTGCTCTCACCCGCCCTTTCCATGTACTGTTTATTGTAACCACCTACTTAATTGCCACCAGACTGTATAGATTTGTTGGTTTGGTTAGTATCGTCGCCCTTGTGATGCCACGTGCCACCTTCGCCTTGAACATATTCAGATTTTACGCTGTTCCAAGCAACCCTAGTAGCAGCATCTTCGCTCATTCCATCTTCGCTAGCGCTTTTAAAAGCAGCCTGAAAAATTTGCTGCGCTCCTTGGGGCAGTTCTTGTGCTTCTGAAGGTAAGGTGTCAAATTGTTGTTCTGGCATAATGGTTTCCAATTATTAAACACAAGTTCTATCTTATATACTCCCAGCAACTACCTTCATCTCTCTAAAAGCAAGTTTAAGATGGCCTTCTTATCAGTCCGAAGACAGATGTAATATTAAATTTATTGTGACGAGATAAGGCAATGTGATGGCCGTTGCTGGTTCAGCCGGATTTGGCTAATTTACCGCCTCAAACAGCCATTAATCTGACTTCGGCTTTTTCACCTGCGAACTTAGAAAATACGTCAGCGCAGCGATTACTAAAGCGATACCCGTTCCCAAGGGAAGGATGTTCGTCCCGCCGTTCCACCGAACTACCTCCGAGAGAAACAATACACTCAACACTACTACAATGACGCTGGTGAGTTTGGTTTTCAGGTCGTCGATGCTGTGAATCTCCAGCCAGTATGGTACTTTGATGCGCTCGTCAATAAACAGCTCGTACAGTCCGAGTGCAGTAATGTAAAATACTGTGGCGAGGAGAAACAGATCTACTACTTCGATGCAAGACAGAATAAGTTTTTTCGAGTTTTCGCTGGATATCGGTACTGTAGCTGTGTGGCCGATGGTAATGACGGTTTCCAGGGCACCGTAGATCAAAAGCGTCACAGACGCTGCAAAAGAACCTAATACAGCGATTAACATTAGATAGCGACTTCTGGCAAGAATTCGATGCAGCATATTTGAGGTCCCCTTGGGAAATGTGTTAGAGAACAAGCGCTCTCTGGCATACCTTTGGCTTTACTATATCAGAGTTTGCCCGATCGCACTCACAAGTTATTCTGACGAGTGCGCCGCCGCTGGTTAATTTAATGTCGCGCGGGTTCGAGTCGGATAGCCATCAGTTCGCCTTCCTGTTTTACGCAAGTCGCGAGCGTCAAAAGCCTTGCTGTTGGGGGGTTCTACACCCTCTGGGACTATGAGCGGTCGATCGCGCGTTTTGAGAGAATGTAGTTTCCGGGAAAAGTTTAAGCGGTATTCTGCGAGTGCCCCAATTGCCAGCACGAAGTTAAGGAAAAATAGCGCTCAAAAAAATATTAAACTAACTCATCTGGCGGAGCGCTAAGCCAAAATTGACGGTGAGAAAATCAAGAATTTCTGCCTCAAAGCACCAGCCGCCGGGGAAAATTTTTAGGAATATCCGGGCGCTTGTCTCAGAAACTCGGTGATTCGTATATGTCTCCTTACTCAACCAAAAATTTTTCAGATCAACCCGGTTTATATCCCCCGTGCGCAAGTTTTGATTTAGGTAGTAGGCCGCCCAATCAAATATCATCCACCACCTGAAATAAAACGCCCTTTTACCAAATATTCCTAAAGATGAATGGCGAAATTGAACGATACGTAATAGTTTATAAACTATTAACGCTGCGGTGTAATTAATCGGGGAAAAATAATCGAGGTAAGGGAACTAAATTTGCTCGCTTACTTTCATTATCCTGCAGCAAAGGTTAGAAAAGTCGCACGTTACGCTGTCAATTTGACCCTGCGGTTTTGGCATCACAAGCGATCGCAGCACTCTACGTAAAAGCAAAAATTACCATGAAATCTTCTAAATTGTTGAAAGTTGTTTTAGCAAGCGCTTGTTCTTTAGGTTTAGCAACGGTTTCCTTAGCAGTGCCTGCTTCAGCCCAGTCGGGAGCCGGCGGTGCAGGCGGGGGTGCAGGTGGCGGTGCAGGCGGCGGTGTTGGCGGCGCTGCTGGCACAAGCGGTACGGGTACAAGCGGTACAGGCACAAGCGGTACGGGTACAACTGGTACGGGTACAAGCGGTACGACTGGCACCGGCACGGGCACAACGGGTACAAGCGGTACAGGCACAAGCGGTACGGGTACAACTGGTACGGATACAACCGGTACGACAGGCACCGGCACGGGTACAAGCGGTACAACTGGTACGACAGGCACCGGCACAACGGGTACAACCGGTACGACAGGTACGGGCACGGGTACAAGCGGTACGACTGGCACCGGCACGGGCACAACGGGTACAAGCGGTACGACTGGCACCGGCACGGGCACAACGGGTACAAGCGGTACGACTGGCACGGGTACCAGCGGTACAACGGGTACGACTGGCACCGGCACAAGCGGTACCAGCGGTACGACTGGCACGGGTACCAGCGGTACGACTGGCACGGGTACAAGCGGTACCAGCGGTACGACTGGCACGGGTACCAGCGGTACAACTGGTACGACTGGCACCGGCACAAGCGGTACCAGCGGTACGACTGGCACGGGTACAAGCGGTACCAGCGGTACGACTGGCACGGGTACAAGCGGTACCAGCGGTACGACTGGCACCGGCGCAACGGGTACAACTGGTACGACTGGCACCGGCGCAACGGGTACAACTGGTACGACTGGCACCGGCGCAACGGGTACAACTGGTACAACAGGCACGGGTACAACGGGTACAACTGGTACGACAGGTACGACATCGGCGCCGGCTGATACGAGTTCTGGAGTTTTGAGTGCTCGGGAGGATCGCCCCAACAATTTCGGGTGGCTGGGTGCTTTGGGCGCGTTTGGTTTGATCAACTTGTTTCGGAAAGGCGGTACACCCTCCCCTGACTAGTTCGGGCGATTCCTGCTCGGGATAGCTTCCCTTCACTTACTCTTGAAAACTTACAGGCTTAGAAATTCATGACTTCACTAAATCGCAAAAGTTTGTTCAAACAATTGGTTACGGTTGCCGGAATTGCCGGCGTTAGTTCCTTGATAGCTGTGCCGGGATTGGCAGAATTAAACCGCCAGACTCACGGCTTCAACCAGTCGGGCGATCGGGTTTTTGAGCTTGCTGATAACGCTACCGACGATCGTACTGCTCCACGCTCTCCTGCTACCGAGCCGAGCAACAACAATCCCGGCCGTTCTCCCAACAGTCCAACTACCCCCAGCAACAACAATCCCGGCCGTTCTCCCAACAGTCCAACTACTCCGAGCAACAACAATCCCGGCCGTTCTCCCAACAGTCCAGCAGGTGGCCAAACTTCGCCTAATTCTCTCAGCAGCAGAGACAGAACCTTTGTCATGCAAGCAGGTCAACTTAGTATGATGGAAGTGGAACTCGGCAGATTGGCAGTGCAGCGCGGTTCTAGTGCTGGTGTGAAACAGTACGGGCAAGAAATGGTTGAGGACCACACTCGGGCAAATCAAGAGCTGATGCAGTTAGCAATGCAAAAAAAGGTAGAACTGCCAACCGAGATGAGTACCCAGAACACAGCTTTGATCGATCGACTTGCGGGACTCTCCGGTACAAGTTTTGACACTGCTTACAAACAGGCTATGATTGACAGCCACAATCAGGCTATTGCTCTGTTTCAGGCACAATCTCAACAGGGACAAGATCCCCAGTTGAAGGCTTGGGCCACCCAGAAGTTGCCGAAGCTGCAGGCGCACTTGGAAATGGTTAACCAAATGTTGGCAGATACCAGCCAGCCATAATATGAAGTAGAGTCCGATCGCCTAAAACCCGATCGGACTCTACCTCTTGTACTCGGAGAGGGAACACTAATAAATTCTTTTAAACCTTGTAATTTTTGAGAACAATGGAAGATTTTATCCGCAACTTGTTGGGCAGTAATATTACAGTGACGTGGCTGTTGTTAATTGTAGGGTTTTGCTGGCTTGCTTACATACCTGGTCGCCTGAGAAATTAAAAATTATTAATTAAAAGTTCAAAATTAAGTAGGTAGGCGCAAATAAATCTTAGCGTGCAACAGACCTATTCTAGGGTGCCTCAGAGCCTCAGCTTTTCTACGGTATTTCATGCAATCTCTCCGGGGCACCCTACCAATTAGTCTAAATTAATCATTTTTTAACACAGAGGCGTTCGATCGCCCGATCGCCCTTGCTTGTTTTCGCGATCGGGCGATCGAACTTCACCGCAGATTTATTCAAACAATACAAAATTAATTAGTCCTCAGTTTCCACAAAAACACTCACAGCCGCCACAGCGATTAGCATTTCATCATTTTTATCATTCAGAGAGGCGATCGCCCTTCCTGCCACAATCATGCCCCCTTGCTCCACAATCAGAGTTTTGGTGCCGAAAGGGAGTACCGCCAACACCTCCTCGGCGCGCACTTGTTCCGGGTAAGGAACGGCAACCTTAACCTCAACAATCATCTGATTGGGGTCGCTCAAACCTGCCACTTCCCAGATACCCAGCAAAGCATTGTGGGCGATCGCATTCCGTACAGCCCTTGCACAGGCTACAGTCGGTTCCTGCCCGTGCTGGTCTATACCCATCCCCATTTCAATGATGAAACATTTACGTGCCATAGTTGCCCCTTAGGTGATTTTTGTTTGTAGTCGTTAGCGAAGCCCTCGAAGAGGATCGCACTTTTTCCCAAAACAATTATCAACCAAACAGACCGCTCTTGATATTATTTTATAAATTGATATAACCAGATAATAATCCCAGTTAAAAAAACAATGCAACTCGGCGCGCTCCCAACTTATATCCAATCAGTCATTTCCAATTCTTCAATTCTTCAATCTCAAATCTAAAAGGGTATAACTTATGGTAATATAACCAAATTCACCATTCCTCGCGGACTCATTACTCATCGCCAGCTTGAATCATGGATAGTTTTCTGCCAATTGCCTACTTTCAAAACCAATTTCTCCCCTTTACAGACGCCAAAATTTCCATAGCCACCCACGCACTGCACTACGGAACCGGAGTTTTAGGCGGGTTGCGGGGAATTCCCGACCCCCAAAATGCCGATCGAACCTTGCTATTTAGATTAGACCGCCACTGTCAAAGATTAAGTCAAAGTGCCAGCTTCCTGCACTGCGATTTCCCAGCCAGCAAAATACAACAAATAATCATTGATTTTGTCAAGAAAAACCAGCCCACAAAATCCTTTTATATCCGCCCTTTTATCTACACATCCAGTTTAGGAATAGCCCCCAGAGTGCACAACGTAGACACAGACTTTTTTGTCTACGGATTAGAACTTTCAGACTATTTGCCCAAAGAAGGAGTCAACTGTAGAATTAGCTCTTGGTACCGCCAAGAAGACCGCAGTTTGCCCTTAAGAGGTAAAATTAGCGGTGCCTACATCACCTCAGCTTTAGCCAAAACCGAAGCAGTAGAATCCGGCTTCGACGAAGCAATTATGATGAACACTCAGGGAAAAGTCAGCGAAGCTTCAGGAATGAACATATTTGTCGCCAGAAACGGGAAATTAGTTACTCCCGGTTTCGAGCAAGATATTCTCGAAGGAATTACCAGAGACAGCGTAATCACAATCGCCCGAGACTTAGGAATTGAAGTCATAGAAAGACCAGTTGACAAATCAGAACTGTTGATTGCAGACGAGATTTTCCTCTGCGGAACCGCAGCCAAAATTACCCCAATTAAGCGAGTGGAAAACTATCACTTGCCCAAAAACCGACCCATCACCGAAAAGATTTTGGACAAACTGACGGAGATTATCGAAAATCGCGACAGCAATTATAAAGAATGGGTATTTCCGATTAATCTTAATTAACCCAAAATACCTGTGCACGTAGAAGCGAGTTCACTCGTGCACTCGTTACCAGGCAGAGCCTGGTAAAGCATATCAGGAGGCTCTGCCTCCACATTTCGAGGCAGAGCCTCTGAATATCGGTTCCCAGGCAGAACCTAAGAACCAGTTGTTGTGGAGCAGGCATCTTGCCTGCTTCCTGCTAGGAACTACCCGCACAAAACAGCCGCGTGATGCCGAATGTGATCTTCCATAAAACTCGCTATAAAATAATAGCTGTGATCGTAACCTTTTTGCATCCTTAAAGTTAGCGGCTGTCCCGCTTTTGCACAAGCCTCCGCCAACACTTCCGGCAACAACTGCCCGTCACCAAGAAACGAATCAGCCGTGCCGCAGTCAATCAGAATCGGACGGTTGTATTGCACCTCAAGCACCAATTCGCTAGCATCCCAAGCCCTCCAAATCTCTTTGTCGCTGCCCAGGTAGTTTGCAAAAGCTTTTTGTCCCCAAGGGCAGCTCATTGGCGCGGAAATAGGCGCAAAAGCGGAAACTGAAAGATAGCGAGATCCATTTTTCAAAGCACAAATTAAAGCCCCGTGTCCGCCCATGGAATGACCGAAAATTCCCTGTTTTTCCGGTAGCGCAGGAAAATTTTCGGCGATTAAATTCGGTAATTCCTCAACCGCATAACTGTACATTCGATAGTGAGCATTCCAAGGTGCGGCTGTCGCATCAACATAAAAACCCGCACCACTACCTAAATCCCAATCGTCATCTTCCCCAGGAATACCAGTATTTCGGGGGCTAGTGTCGGGCGCAACCAGCATTAACCCGTATTTTGCCGCAAATTGTTGCGCTCCCGCTTTTGCCATAAAGTTCTCTTCTGTGCAGGTTAAACCTGATAGAAAATACAAAACTGGTACGGGTTGAGATAAAGCTTGCGGCGGCTGATAAACAGCGAATTTCATCTCGCTGTTGCAGGTTGAGGATTGATGGCTGTAAAATCCGAGTTTTCCGCCGAAACTTTTATATTGTTTTTCCAGTTTAAGGGATGTGGACATGGTGATTGGTAATTGGTAATTTATCTCGTTACCAGGCTCTGCCTGGTAACGCATATCCGGAGGCTCTGCCTCCATTTTGCCAAGCGAGGCAGAGCCAAAGCATCTGGGTTGCCCAGGCTCTGCCTGGAAGTTAAAATCCGTTACATTTTTAACATCCCGTACATAGCTCGTTGCCGAACCTCTGACTTCAAAAACTCAAAACGTCAAAACAGTGCGAATTGATTGGCCTTTATGCATCAAATCAAAGGCTTCATTAATTTTGTCGATCGGCATTACCTGAGTTACCAGACTGTCAATATCAATTTTACCGTCCATGTACCAATCAACAATCTTAGGAACATCAGTTCTGCCTTTCGCGCCGCCAAAAGCAGTCCCTTTCCAAACCCTGCCAGTTACTAGCTGAAACGGGCGGGTGCTAATTTCTTGACCGGCTCCCGCTACCCCGACAATTACGCTCACGCCCCAACCTTTGTGGCAGCATTCCAAAGCTTGCCGCATCACATTAATGTTGCCGATACATTCAAAACTGTAATCAGCTCCGCCTTTGGTTAAATCTACCAAATAAGGCACTAAATCGCCTTCCACTTCGCGGGGATTGACAAAGTGAGTCATGCCGAATTTTTGGGCCATCTCTCGCTTATCGGGATTCAAGTCTACGCCGACAATCATGTTAGCTCCCACCATGCGAGCCGCTTGAATTACATTCAAACCCACGCCGCCCAAACCGAAAACTACCACATTAGAACCAGGCTCTACTTTCGCCGTATTTATGACAGCGCCGATGCCAGTTGTTACGCCGCAGCCGATCAAACAAACTTTATCAAAAGGAGCATCTTCGCGAATTTTTGCTACTGCAATTTCCGGCAATACTGTATAATTAGCGAAGGTAGAAGTTCCCATGTAATGATAAAGTTTCTGCCCGTCTATGGAAAACCTGCTCGTGCCGTCGGGCATCACTCCCTGGCCTTGAGTCACGCGAATTGCTTGACAGAGATTTGTTTTGCGGCTCAAACAATATTCGCAGTTGCGGCATTCGGGAATGTAGAGAGGAATTACCCGATCGCCCACTTTGACGCTCGTTACTCCCGCCCCAACTTCTGCGACAATCCCGGCTCCCTCGTGACCTAAGATAGCAGGAAACAAACCTTCGGGATCGGCGCCGGAAAGAGTGTAAGCGTCAGTGTGACAAACACCGGTGGCTTTAATTTCCACCAACACCTCTCCAGCCCTCGGCCCATCTAGGTCAACCGTTTCAATGCTCAAAGGTTTGGCGGCACTGCGAGCAACTGCTGCTTTTACTTTCATGCTTTCCCCCTGCGATTCATTTGTCAATTGACCCGTCAAGATGTATTGTATTACTTAAATGTCAAAATTAAGCAAATTAATGACAAAATTAATTGTAATTACCGGGGTGAGTCGCGGTCTTGGTCTTGCCATGACCGAAAGCTTTATTGAATTGGGACATACAGTTTTGGGATGCGCCCGTTCTTCCGAAGGGGTGGAAAAGCTCAAACAAAAATATAGTACGCCCCACCATTTTACTTGTTTGGATGTCGCCAACGACAAGCAAGTAAAAGCTTGGGCCACAGAAGTGCTGGCAAATTATTCGGCGCCAGATTTGCTGATTAATAACGCAGCTTTAGCCAACAATCTCGCGCCTCTGTGGAAGGTGAGTAACGAAGAATTTTCGCAGATAATTGATGTTAATATTAAAGGTACAGCTAATGTAATTCGCCACTTTGTCCCGGCAATGATTGCTCGAAAAAGCGGCATAATTGTCAACTTTAGTTCTGTGTGGGGAAGGTCAACTTCGCCGGAAGTCGCGCCCTATTGCGCTTCTAAGTGGGCAATAGAAGGACTTACGCAATCGCTTGCTCAAGAATTGCCCGAAGGAATGGCAGCGGTTCCTTTGAGTCCGGGGATAATCCACACAGATATGCTGGAAATTTGTTTCGGCGAAGATGCGGCAAATTACCCGTCGCCTAAAGCATGGGTGCAAAAAGCAGTTCCTTTTTTACTGAACTTAAAACCTTCAGATAACGGAATGCCGGTAAGTGTTCCGGGATAAACAGAGGCGCATCTAAATTTTATAGTCAAGTTGGATGAAAATCTTGTGGGGGGTGTCGCACCCGCCCGAAAAATACAACTTATCTGCGGGATAGCTTAAAATAGCAACCCTTGCAGGATTTGCCAACATCTCTCTTTTCTTCTCCTCTGTGCCCTCAGCGCTCTCTGCGGTTCATAAAAAATCTCAAAAATGAAATAAAATTGCTATATTCGCAACTCAAAACTCTTTCCCCAAATAGCCACAGTGAACTCGCCGCTAACCTCGCCCTCGCAAATCGAAACCCGCAAAGCAGACCACCTGCGGATCTGCCTCGAAGAAGACGTACAATTTCGCGAAACTACCAGCGGACTAGAACGCTACCGTTTTGCTCACTGCTGTTTGCCAGAACTCGATCGCACCGAAATCGATTTAACCTCCACATTCCTGGGCAAAAAACTAGCCGTTCCCCTGCTAATTTCCTCGATGACCGGTGGCACAGAATTAGCCCAGACAATCAATTATCGCCTCGCCGATGTCGCTCAAGAATACAAACTGGCAATGGGAGTCGGTTCCCAGCGAATCGCCGTAGAAAATCCTCAACTGGCGCCTACATTTGCCGTCCGGCGCCGCGCTCCAGATATTCTGCTATTTGCCAATATCGGAGCGGTTCAATTAAACTACAATTACGGTTTGGAAGAGTGCCAAAAAATTATTGATATTCTCGAAGCAGATGCCCTAATTTTGCACCTCAATCCCCTGCAAGAGTGCATTCAAACCGAAGGCGATACTAACTTTAAAGGACTGCTAGATAAAATTGCCAAATTGTGCGATCGATTACCAATACCAGTTATTGCTAAAGAAGTCGGCAACGGTATTTCAGGAAACATGGCAAAGAAATTGCTCGCCGCCGGGGTAGCTGCGATCGACATTGCCGGAGCCGGAGGCACTTCTTGGGCCAAAATAGAAGGAGAGCGAGCTAAAGATAGCAAGCAGCGCAGGTTAGGCGCAACCTTTGCCGACTGGGGAATACCGACAGCCGAGTGCATTGTCAGCACCCGCGCCGTAGCGCCGGATGTTCCCCTGATTGCCTCTGGAGGCTTGCAAAACGGATTGGATGCAGCGAAGGCTCTAGCCCTTGGCGCGGATATTGCGGGACTGGCGCGGCCGTTTCTACAAGCTGCTGCGGCATCGGAATCAGCAGCAGCCCTCCTAGCTGAGGTTTTAATTGCAGAAATCGCCACCGTCATGTTCTGTACGGGCTGCGCTAACTTGGATGAGTTAAAACATTCTGGGGTGTTGGAAAGGTTAAGATAAAAGTGAGTCAGCAGTCATTAGTCAGCAGTCATTAGCCAACAGTCAACAGTCATTAGTCAGCAGTCATTAGTCAGCAGTCAACAGTCATTAGTCAGCAGTCATTAGTCATTAGCTAATAACTAACGACAGCGGATAATTGCTACATCCTACTTGCACGAATGACCAATAATATCGTTTCCGGTGGCATCGGAATAATATTTTGCCGAGTGCAGTGCGAGCGTCTCGCTCGCGTGCGGGGAGGCTTGCACGCTCGGTATCATTCCGCTCTAACCGGATGTGATATAACTAATGACTAATAACTAATGACTAATAACTAATAACTAATGACTAATAACTAATGACTAATGACTAATTACAAATTACCAATTCTCTAATGAAAGATTTCCTAAAATATACCTGTGCAAGTTTGCTGGGAACCTTCCTAGGATTGTTGCTGCTGGGCAGCATCGGATTGGGGGGACTGGTACTGCTAATTGCTGTCGCGGCATCGTCTAAAGAATCAGGTCCGCAAGTAAAAGATAAGTCTGTATTGGTATTAGACCTTTCTTTAAATATCACTGACAGCAAACCAATCCGCAGCACTAGCGCAGCGATTCAAGATGTGCTTTCGGACGATAGCGGGGATACAGTGACGCTGCGGACTGTTTTAGACACGATCGAATCTGCGAAAAAAGACCCGAAAATCGTTGGCATTTATCTCGAAGGCAGCTCGGATTCGAGCAGCAGCGGGTTTGCCAATCTCAAAGAAGTTCGATCGGCATTACAGCGTTTCCGAGATGCCAAAAAACCCATTTTTGCTTACCAAATGGACTGGAATGAGCGAGATTATTACCTCGGTTCAGTTGCCAATACAATTGCTGTCAATCCTTACGGATCTCTAGAAATCAACGGTTTTAGCAGTCAGGCAATGTTTTTCACCGGTGCTTTGGAGAAATACGGCCTGGGAGTGCAAGTGACTCGCGTCGGCAAATACAAGTCAGCCGTCGAGCCGTTTTTGCTCACAAAAATGAGTCCCGAAAATCGCCAGCAAACTCAAAAGTTGCTCGGAGATATGTGGGGAGAATACCTGACAACTGTCGGACCAAACCGCAAAGTGACCGTTGGGCAACTGCAAGCGGTTGCAGATAAGGGCGGAATTTTGATGGCTGACGAAGCTCTCAAAAGCAAGTTAGTTGATAAAGTTGTATACTTTGACGAAATTGCGACGGAACTTAAAAAACTCACAGGGAGCGATCGCGAAAACAAATCTTTCAAGCAAATTAGTTTGAAAAACTACGCGAGAATTGCTGAAGATAAGAAATCAACTCGCGCTAACAACAAAAACCAAATTGCTCTACTTTACGCCGAGGGAGAAATTGTAGACGGCCAAGGAGGCCCGACTGAAGTAGGAGGCGATCGCATCGCTCAAGAAATGCGGAAAATCCGAGAAGATGACGACGTAAAAGCAGTAGTTTTGCGCGTCAACAGTCCCGGAGGCAGCGCCACGGCGGCCGAAGTCATTGGGCGCGAAGTTATGCTGACTGGGAAAAAGAAACCAGTTATCGTTTCGATGGGCAATTTAGCAGCATCCGGCGGCTATTGGATTTCGATGGGTTCCAACCGCATTTTTGCCGAACCCAATACGATTACTGGTTCAATCGGCGTTTTTGGAATGCTGTTCAACGCCGAAAAGTTGGCTGCTAACAACGGCCTGACTTGGGACGTTGTGAAAACCGCCCGCTTTGCGGATACTAACACGGTTTCCCGTCCGAAAAATCCTCAAGAATTGGCGAATATTCAGAGGATAGTCGATCGCATTTACGATCGATTTATTACTAAAGTCGCCGACTCCCGCAAACTGCCGAAAAACAAGGTACAAGAAATTGCTCAAGGCAGGGTGTGGTCTGGTACGGCCGCCAAACAGTTGGGTTTAGTCGATCAAATTGGCGGCCTTGAAGATGCTGTCGCAGAGGCGGCGAAGCAAGCGAAACTTGGCGACGATTGGCAATTGGAAGAATATCCAAAACGCCGCAGTCTCGAGGAGCAAATTTTGGCAAGACTTTCAGGCGTCCGCGTTTTGAAACCAGCCACCAAACTCGACCCGCTAACTGCTGAAGTGAAGAAAATGCAGGAGGAATTGGCTGCCATTAAGTCGATGAACGACCCGCAGGGGATTTATGTTCGCTTGCCTTTCAATTTGCGGATTGATTAAGGAATTGATACCCAATCCGGGATTTTTACCCCTTTATTCTTCAGTCCCCCTCTCTTCGGAGGAAAGTTTGACTGTTGAGCGGTTTCAACCGCCGAGTCCGATCGGGTTTTTAAGGCGGATTTGGTATGAGTAGGCTGCCTGGGCCTACAAACAAATGATAAACCCGGTTTCTTCAAGAAACCGGGTTTCTGAATACCCTAAAAGTCTATCGGCTCCAAATTGGCAATAATTGTTATGCAGCACGCTGAGTTAACAATCCCCAGATGAAAAGTACCACGACTGCACCTACGACTGCAAAAGCTATGCTGGGTAGAGTCAATGCTCCGAAGGAAGCTCCCCCGCTCGTCCCTAGCAAGACTTGACCTAGATAACCTCCCACTAACGCGCCCACAATTCCTAAGCCTGTTGTGGCCAGAAAACCGCCACCTTGGTGTCCCGGATAAATGGCTTTGGCGATCGCACCGGCAATCAGTCCTAAAACGATCCAAGCAATAATTCCCATTTCTTTTTCTCCTGAATGCTTAACTTTCTTAGTGCCTTGTCTTATGTTCTTAGAATAACAACCGCGATCCGGCCCTTACCTCTACCGTAAGGAGGAACCGAAAGTGGTAGGATTTCTCATGAATCGTCGGAGTTTGAGGCTTCTTAATCTGTCAAAAGAGTTAACCCATTTTTTCAAGGAAAGAAAGGTACTTATGCTCAAGGCTAAAGGGAAATAGGAGAATTTTTTCTGGGACTTTGTGTGTTTTACTGGTAAAAAAATTACAATAATTCTGTGAAATGAGGAAAGTGGGCGCCCGATGAATCTGACTCTGTGCACGATCGTGAAGAATGAAGAGGCAACACTGTCGCGGACTTTGGACAGCGTTAAGGGTGTTGTTGACGAAATGGTGGTGGTGGATACGGGCTCGCGCGATCGCACTCGTGAAATTGCCCGAGAATTCGGGGCGAGGGTTTATGACTTTGAATGGTGCGACGACTTCGCAGCGGCGCGCAACGAGTGTCTCAAGCACGCCCAGGGCGACTGGATTTTGGTATTGGATGCCGATGAGGTTTTGGTACCGGAGATTGTACCTCAAATAAAGCAGGCAATTGAGAGCGATCGGCTGCTGCTCATCAATCTCATCCGTCAAGAAATCGGTGCCTCTCAATCTCCCTATTCCCTAGTGTCGCGCTTGTTTCGCAATCGCCTCGATATCCGCTTTTCTCGCCCTTACCACGCCATGGTAGACGACAGCGTGGCGGAGATTTTGCACAGGGAACCAAAATGGAAAATAGCTTCTCTCCCCGATGTGGCGATTTGGCACTCTGGTTATCAAAAAGATGCGATCGCAGCCAAAGGTAAATTCCAAAAAGCTCAAGCAGCAATGGAACGCTATCTCGCTTATTATCCGAACGATGCTTATGCTTGTAGCAAATTAGGCGCTTTGTATGTAGAAACCGGGCAAATTGGTCGGGGAATTAATTTATTAACCAGGGGCTTGACTGCTGCCAAAAATGATGATGCTATTGTTTACGAACTCAACTATCATTTGGGAATTGCTTATAGCCAGCAGCAGCAATTTGTTAAAGCAAAAGAACACTATCAAGCCGCAATTAATACAGATGTGCTCCCGGCGCTCAAGTTGGGCGCTTACAATAATTTGGGCAATTTGCTCAAAGATGAAGGAGATTTGAAATCTGCTGAAAAAGCTTACAAAGCAGCTTTAAAAATTGACCCCTATTTTGGAGCAGGTCACTACAATTTGGGACTTACCCTGAAGGCAGCCGGAAATTTAGCAGATGCGATCGCCTATTACCGACAAGCCATTAAAATCAATCCAGAACACGCGGAAGCTCATCAAAACTTGGCAGTAGCGCTGTTGAAAATTGGCAAAATGCCAGAAAGTTTAGCAGAATTCAAAAGAGCGATCGCCCTTCACGAACAGCGCCGCCCATTTGAAGCAGAACGCCTGCGCCGGGGACTGCAAGAAATGGGTTTAATCTAAACTTGCATATCTACTTTCTCATTACCAAGTAATTTGTAGGGGCAATCCCCGATGGTTGCCCCTCGATGCCCCAGGAGTAGGCACTCTTGGCACTACCTTACAACTTCTGAAAATTACCCGCAAAATCAAGCAATTATTTCTACTTTGCCACTATCCAAATCGTAGCGGGCACCAACAACTTTAAGCTTGCGCGCTTTGACGGCTGCAGCTAAAATAGGCGACGAGGATTTTAACTTATTTACATTCATTTTCACATTAGCTCGGACTGCGTTATCCCAGGCATCGCCCCCGTGATTTTTTGTCGCATCAACTGCAGGTTTAATCGCCGCCACCAAAGTGCTAATGTGACCAGGCACAGCTTTGCCATCTAAAGCTGCTTTAACAGCACCGCAGCGTTCGTGACCCAGAATTACTAATAGCGGAACGCCTAATTCTAGTGCGGCATATTCCATATTACCGAGAACCACATCGTCGAGAAAATTTCCAGCTACTCGGATATCAAATAAATCCCCCAATCCTTGGTCGAAAATAATTTCGGGAGTAACCCGCGAATCAGAACAAGCCAGGATGGTTGCAAACGGATGTTGACCGTTTGCTACTTCTACAACTCGCTCACGAGCTTGGTCGGGAAATGTCCGCTTTTGTTGAATGTAGCGTTGATTCCCCGCCATCAATTTCTTGAGAGCGCCCTTGGGAGAAATGCCAGAGATTGCCTCGGCCTTGGCGTCTTGGGCTTGTAAAAGCGTAGGTGCCAAGCTTGCCGCCAGAATCCCTGCACCAGCCCTCAACATTAAATTGCGCCGCGAAATCATGCCTGTTCTTTCGCTTTCAGTCATAAAAAAACTCCGTAAGTTTGAAACGAGGGTGTCAAAGAGTGCCCGCCCGGTAAATGACAAGCGAATTTCAAAGGTGGTACCCGCCACGTGATTTATCCGTGGAATCAATCCCAAATCGATTTTCGAAAATCCTCAAGCCCCCGGATTTATCCGTGGGGTCAATCTAAAATCTCAAATCTCAAATCTAAAATCGATTGACCCTTCGGCTACGCGGTTCCTGAGGGTAGTCGAAGGCCAGGGCATCGCCCGGGCGGTTTCAACCGCCGTGAATCTTTCCATTATACGGGGATTGCTAGATGCGGTGTAATCAATGGACTGCACTTTCACTCTTGGCAATTACCATGGAAAATGAAGCAACCCGCTCACGCATAATGTTTGCTCTTTCGAGCCTAATTCACAGGGGTGATGCTAGCTTGCGCCAAAGTTTACAGTCGGTACTATATTTAGAACACTGATTTAACCCAATAAATCTGTTTAATCCTAAATAAAGCGAGTCGAGGAACTAGCTTCGTACTTTTTAGTAGGTCTGTAAAATCTTAGCGTTAACGCAGTACCCAGGTACGGATGACTGTCAACTGTGGTTTAAATCAAAGCCCTTAAGCGAGCGTATGTTTAGAGCAGGGTCGTTGACCAAGAATTTCAAAGGTGGTACCCGCCACGTGATTTATCCGTGGAATCAATCCAAAATCTCAAATCGAAAATCCTCAAGCCCCCGCATTTATCCGTGGGGTCAATCTAAAATCTAAAATCTAAAATCTAAAATCGATTGACTGCTTGCAACTCGGTTCAATTGTTTGTATTTTATGGAATAATATCTACCCGAAGCTCAGCCAGACTTCTTTATTTTATCTTTACAAGCAGCTCGGGCAAAATTTAAACTTCAGAAAACTGGCTCCTTTTTATTTGATAAAGCGAACTGCGGTCATCCTTCTGGCGGCAGAGGATGCTAGAATCTATCTAAAACAACAATTATTTATAAATAAATCGAAATGTCTTACGTCGCCAGCATTCATATCTATCCGGTCAAGTCCCTAGACGGCATAGCTGTCAGTCAAGCAACTATTCTTGCCAGCGGAGCTCTAGAAGGCGATCGCTCTTTGGCAATCTGCGATGAAGCAGGAGAATTTGTTAACACTAAGCGCAACAGCGGAGTTCATTTTCTGCGCTTATCATTTGATATCCAAAAGAGAATTGCCGGCCTGAAAATTCAAGACACCGAACAAGAATTTTTTTTTCATGTAGATAGAGAACGCCCGCGAATAGAATCTTGGTTGAGCAACTACTTCGGTTTCCCCGTCAAGTTAATTGAAAACTTGCTGACAGGTTTTCCCCAGGATACCGCTGCAACAGGGCCAAGCATTATCAGTACCGAAACAATTGCCGAAGTTGCATCTTGGTTACCGAGAGTTTGCGTTAACGAGATGCGCCATCGCTTGCGAGCTAATATTGAAATAGGAGATGTCCCTGCTTTTTGGGAAGACCAACTTTTCCCACAAGCTGATGAAATCGTCAGATTTAAAATAGGGACTGTAATATTTGAAGGTATTAATCCCAGTCAGCCGTGTCTCCTATCTACGCGAAATTATGCAGCGCAAGAAACTTATCCAAATTTAAAAAATATACTAACAGCCAAGCAGAAGCAAATCATGCCTGACTTGGTAAAGAGAGGGCCTTTTAATCACTTTAGTCGGCTGATAGTTAAGACGCGAGTGCCACCTCAAGCAGCAGAAAAAATTGTACACATAGGAGATGAAGTTCAAATTCTGGGCGTCAGCAAATCCCTATTTAATACCCTTCCTGATTAGTTGTATGGCACGAGTCCGATCAAGTCGGCGGCAACTCCAAAGTAAGCTGACCCAACACACCCGTTCTAAAATCGTTTAACATCTGCCGCGCCGTTCGTTCGACATCTCCTTTATACCTGTCTTTTGCTACCTCGTGCAAATAATCTTCACCATTACTAGAGGCTGCATCTAATTTATAGCGGGATTTGAAACCAGATAGTGATATCAACGTGTCATCAGCCGCCTCCAGCCCTTGGAGCAAATCTACCATCGCTGCTGCTACTACCTGATTGTCATAAGCTGCTTCGCCAATATCTTCGCAAATAGCTAATTTTATAGCATTTTCTTGATTGTTAATTCGGGTTGGGATGACTCCGGGGGCGTCTAATAATTCAATTTCCTCAGAAATGCGAATCCATCGGAGCGATTTAGTTACTCCAGCTCTGCGGGCACTGTCCACCACTCTCCGCCCTAACAGCCGATTAATTAAAGCTGATTTTCCGACATTTGGAAAGCCCATCACCACTGCACGGACTGGACGGGGCAGCATACCTCGATCGAACCTTCTTTTATTTAGCTGCACCCCAGCATTCTGCACGGCATCCGCCACAGCGTCTACTCCTTGACCGTGCTCGGCATTAGTAAAATAGGCAGTTTCCCCCTGGGCCTCAAACCATGTTTCCCACGCCTCGCGCGCGCGAGGCGCAATCATATCCATGCGGTTAATGACCAATACTCGCGCCTTCCCCCCCACCCAACTCGGCATTTGAGGGTGGTAAGTAGCCAATGGAATGCGGGCATCTCGGACTTCGAGAACCACATCTACCCGCTTTAGCTGTTCTTTTAATGCCCGTTCAGCTTTGGCAATGTGACCGGGATACCATTGAATTTTCATAATAGGAAGGAAGAAGGAATAAGGAAGAAGGAATAAGGAAGAAGCAAGAAATAATCAGGGAACGGATGAGTGTAACGGATTTAAGGGCACGAAGGAAGGAGGGAATCAGGAAAATGGCAGAAGTAAGCTGTTGGGCATCTAACTTACACTACTAGAAATAAGTAATAAGAAAGAGTTTTCCTTCTTCCTTCTTCCTTCTTCCTTCTTCCTTCTTCCTTCCTTCCTTAAGGCACAATCAAAACTGAACAAGGAGACAGATTGATCACCCGATTGGTAACGCTGTCAGACGCCCCATCATCGGTTAAACCCATCCCCCGACAGCCCATCACAATCAAATCGGCCCCAATTTCGTCAGCCACATCACAAATCGTGAAAGCCGGTTTGCCTTCTCGCTCAATGATTTCAGCTTCGATTCCCTGCTGGGAAAACATCGATTGGGCCTCAGACAGCAGTTTAGCGACTGCTTCCGGGGAACTCATCACCTCTCGCGCCGGGGAGTCGGCCTCCTCGGCTGGGGGTTCGACTACCGACAGAATAACTAAACGAGAAGCATAGGTTTTCACAATATTGATCACCTTTTCCGCGGCTTCGCGGGCTTCTCGGCTTTGATCGACAGGAAATAAGACAGTCTTGAACATAGTGCGCATCTCCCGGACGCGGACTCCGATAAAATGTTTACGTTGAGCCAATCAGTGCCGTTTGTTTCATCTTCCGTTTTTTGTACGGACGCGGTTGAATGCGTCCGAGGCCCCAAGTGCAAGTGACCAGTGCCGCCATTTCAACGGAATTAGACAAAAACACCCATATTAGGAGGTTAATCCTGTGACCAAAAAAACTGTAGCAAATTTATCGGCATCGGACTTATCGGGCAAACGGGTATTGGTGCGGGCGGACTTTAACGTGCCGCTCGACAACGGCAATATCACCGATGATACTCGCATCCGGGCTGCTCTGCCGACAATTCAAGATTTAGCGTCCAAGGGTGCTAAGGTCATTTTGTGCAGCCACTTCGGGCGCCCCAAGGGCGTGACGGAGAAGTTGCGCTTAACGCCCGTTGCTGTGCGGCTGTCGGAATTGTTGGGCAAAGAGGTCAAAAAGACTGACGACTGCATCGGCGATGAAGTCGCTGCTACAGTCGCGGCGATGCAAGATGGCGATGTGCTTTTGCTAGAAAATGTGCGCTTCTACCCTGAGGAGGAGGCAAACGACCCAGAATTTGCTAAGCAGTTAGCTTCTGTGGCCGATTTGTATGTTAATGATGCTTTTGGTACGGCTCACCGGGCTCACGCTTCTACTGAGGGCGTTACTAAGTATCTGAGTCCTTCTGTGGCTGGGTTTTTGATGGAGAAGGAACTGCAATATCTCGGCAGTGCGATCGACAATCCCCAGCGTCCTTTGGCTGCTATTATCGGCGGTTCTAAGGTTTCTAGCAAGATTGGAGTCATTGAAAAACTGCTGGAAAAGTGCGACAAACTACTGTTGGGCGGCGGTATGGTTTTCACGTTCTACAAGGCTCGCGGCTTGAACGTTGGCAAGTCTTTGGTGGAAGATGACAAGCTGGAATTGGCTAAGTCCTTGGAAGCTAAGGCGAAGGAACGGGGAGTTACTTTTCTGTTACCTACTGACGTGGTAGTTGCTGATAAGTTTGATGCGCAGGCTAACACTCAAACTGTTCCTGTAGAAAGCATCCCGGAAGGTTGGATGGGTTTGGATATCGGCCCGGATTCAGTAAAAACTTTCCAAGATGCTTTGGCAGATTGCAAAACTGTAATCTGGAACGGGCCGATGGGCGTGTTTGAGATGGAGAAGTTTGCTGCGGGAACTGAAGGTATTGCTCGTTCTTTGGCTGGACTTACTGAAACTGGTACTACCACAATTATCGGTGGTGGTGACTCGGTGGCGGCTGTGGAACAGTTAAATTTAGGCGAACAAATGAGCCACATTTCCACTGGTGGCGGTGCGAGTTTGGAACTGCTCGAAGGTAAGGAATTGCCTGGTGTTGCGGCTTTGGATGAGGCTTAATTAAGTTAAGTAGGGCGGGCTTTGCCCGCCTTGCTGGAAGCAGGTCTAAATCCTTGGCTGCGAATCATGTTTTTGAAGATTTACCGCAGAGGGCGCAGAGAACGCAGAGCAAGAGAAAAGAGAGTAGGATATCGGTTTAAAGTCTACAGTTTGCTAGTATAATTTGTTTGAAGTAGCAGTGAGGTTTGTTTGTGAAACTTAAACTCTTGGCAACTGTAACGGCAAGTTTGGCTTTGTTTGGGCTGGCAGCTCCCGTTAAAGCTCAAAATCCAGATCATGTTAGGCAATTGCTGGAAACTAAAGAGTGCGAGGGCTGTGATTTGAGAAATGCTGATTTGTTCAAGGCTAGCTTGTACAGAGCGAATTTAAGAGGTGCTGATTTAAGCGGAGCAAATCTCTATGAAGCTAATTTGTTGGAAGCGGATTTAAGTGATTCTAATTTGTCTAATGCTAATTTAGTCAACGCCGAGATGTACGGTGCTGACTTGGACACTGCTAATCTGCGGAATGCGGATTTGTCTAATGCTTTTTTGGGGCGAGCGAATCTGACCAATGCTGATTTGCGCGGTGCTAAACTTTTTAATGCGAATCTGGGCGAAGCTTATCTGCTGCAAGCTAATTTGTCGAATGCCGATTTGAGGCGATCGCTGCTGTTTAGAGTTAATTTGAATCGTGCCAATTTAAGCGGGGCGGATATGTCTTTTGCTGACATACGCGATACTAATTTGCAGAATGCTATTCTCTCAAATACCAGGCTTCCTAAGGCTCAATTGAGCGGTACAAATATCGATGCAGCTAATAACGTGCGGCAGGCTGATTTGGAACGTGCCAACTTGCGGGGTACGAATTTGGGACCGGGGGTTTGCGTCATCACTAATTTTCCTTATTGCGTTTTGAATTTGGAATAATCTGCCTGCTGAGTGCGTCAGCCGCGATTAATTTGGCAGCTACGGGAGTTTTTGACATCGCCCAAAAACGGATACAAGCCCCCGACTTCTGTCGTGGAAACATAAAAATTTTTGACCCTAGTTCACGCCCCCAGATTAATCTGTGGAGTAAATCTAAAATTGGAGTAAATCTCAAATCTCAAATCTCAAATCGACTGTCGTGGAAAGATAAAAATTTTAGACCTTAGTTCAAGCTCCAAGATTAATCTGTGGAGTAAATCTAAAATCTAAAATCTAAAATCTAAAATCTAAAATCGACTGACTGGGTGCGCACCCTAGGTTAAGAGCTGAGCTAAGTTTGCGGTGGTTTGTATCCCTTTTCTAGGGCAAATCTCACAAGCTGGGCTCGATTTTCTAGCTGTAATTTATTGAAAATGCTGCCTAAATGAGCTTGTACAGTCCGGGGGCTAATAAACAGCCGATCGCTAATTTGTTTGTTAGTATAACCCTGAATAACTTCCCAAAAAACTCTTTCCTCGGCTGGTGTTAAAGGCAAAGGTGCAGGTGCTGGCAATACTGCCATAGCTTTTGGCTCCCCCGCCCTAGCGGTAGAAGTTTGAAGCAATCGCACAATCTCGGCGTGAATGCGGTGAGAGCGCTCTAACTGCGCCTTCACCTTAGCTAAGATTTCTTCAGACTGAAAAGGTTTTACCAGATAATCGTCAGCGCCGATCGAGTGACCTTCCACTTTTGACTCAATCTCGCCTTGACCTGACAAAAATATAAACGGCACCAACTGTCCCAAACGGGTAGTGCGCAAACGGCGACAAAACTCAAACCCGTCCATTTCCGGCATCATGACATCTGAAATGACCAAATCTGGGGGGGCATTTTCAAAAATCGAGAGCGCCTCAACCCCTGAATTAGCGCATTCAACCCGATATCCTTGACTTTCCAAGTACATTGCTAAGACTGTTTGACAGTCTGCTTCGTCGTCAACTACTAATATTCTTTCCATGAGAGGCTCGCACCAAATCCAGTTGGACAGTTCTTGAAACTGCGGCTCCCAAAGTAGGAACTTCAATGAGTTTACCGGCTGCAAGTTGATAAAAGCTCGCAATTTCAAGACGCCACAATTCCTCAAATAGTCCAATTACGAGCGCCGATCGCATAAAATGGGAAGAAGTTAAGGAATGTTGGGCTAAAATTTCCTTCTTTTATTCCTCTCTCCAAAAAAGCTACAACTTTTTATGATATAACGTCAACTTTTCTGCAGCAAATTGAAGGTAAAAGAAAGAATTTTTTTCTATTATACAGAAATTTTGGTGACACTTACAGTATTCCTAGACCAGACATGGAAAGGTTTTTAGATTTTTCGGGTTCGGACTCAGGTAAAAAAGGGACAACGCGAGCAGGTGCGGCTGCTGGGGGCTGCGCTAACAAATGCGGGTCGGCAATCAACATACTTTCAATTATCGGTGCTGGTTCGGGGCGGCTGAACAGATATCCCTGCATGATATCGCACTGATGTTGTTTCAAAAAATCTAGTTCGGCTTCTGTTTCCACTCCCTCAGCAATTACTGTCATACTCAAACTGTGACCCAGTAAAATTACTGCTGTAGTAATCGCAGCATTTTGAGTATCTTCGTTGGCATTGCGGACGAAAATTCGATCGATCTTTAAACTGTCAAAAGCAAATTGCTTGAGATATCCTAAAGTAGCGTAACCGGTGCCGAAGTCGTCAATAGCAATCCGAATTCCTAGAGCTTTAAGTTCGTTTAAAGTAGCGCCTGCTACTGTCGCATTTTCCACCAAAGCGCTTTCGGTCATTTCTAATTCTAAATTAGCAGGCTCCAAGCCTGTAGTTTCCAATATTTGCACGATTCGCGCTTTGAGTTCCGGGTCCGACAACTGCCGGGCAGACAAATTTACTGATATTCTAAAAGGCGAAAACCCCGCCGCCACCCAACTCGCGGCTTGAGCGCAAGCTGAAAGCAGTACCCACTCGCCAATCTGAATAATTAAACCTGTTTCTTCTGCTAAGGGAATAAATTCTCCGGGAGAAATTATACCTCGATCGGGATTTTGCCACCGCACTAAAGCTTCCGCGCCGATAACTTGGCCGTTGGCAATATTCACCTGCGGCTGATAATATACCTGAAACTCACCTTGTGCCAAAGCGTGGCGCAGCAAAGCTTCGAGAGCAAACTTTTCAGGAGAGAGGCTCGTAACCTTGGTCGAGTCGTTAACTAAATCTTTGAGTCTGGCTTCTGCTTGGCGAAGCGCCACTGTCAGCGGTTGAGTAATAGTTTGCCGTTTCAAGACGCGAGAAGCAATGGCTCCTAGCAATTCAGCCTTGGTAAACGGCTTTGTCAGGTAATCGTCGGCCCCTAATTCCATCCCCCTACGAAAATCGGTTTTCTCACTTTGAGCCGTCAGGAAAATAAATGGAATTGTTGCAGCTAGCGAGTTTTGCCGCAGAGTCCGCAACACGTCATAACCGTCGAGTTCCGGCATCTGCACATCGCACAAAATTAAATCAGGTATCTCCGAAAGTGCCATCTGCACACCAACTCGACCGTTCTCGGCTGAAATGACCCGGTAGTTGTGAGATTCCAGGAGTTGCAGAAGAGTTTCCCGGATTAATTCGTCGTCTTCAATCACCAAAATTTTGAGCATGATAATTAGATAACAGATGGCACTATATATCTGAACCTGACTAACTCTAGCATACTCAAACTAGGGAAGTAGTAATTGGGCCAATTAGCCAATAAATGATTAGCCAAATGGCTGAATATTTCCCGTCGGTTCTTAAGTCACAATAGAAGAACTGCCAAAATTGGGAACATTTCGATATCTTTCAAGAGCCGAAAACTGCGGCGCGAGACTTGTTTGATAAATTTTTATTACAAAATAAGCGTGGTTTCTCATAAAAAGATGCCACCAACACTGTTACTGCGTCGGTGGCGCTAATCACTCATATCATTTCCGGTTACACCGTCCGTGATGTTGACGGTTGACTGTTGACGCCGTGAACAGTCAACAGTCAACCGTCAACAGTGAACTCGAATTTACTATTCCGATGCTAAGGGATTTGATATCAGGCAATTTCTTATTTGATGTCCGGTTAATTACTCATAATTAGGCAGTCTTTGTACTTAGGACTTTTGTTTTCTGTCGATGGATGCCTCAGGACGCTGCATCCTGCTCCTGCCCAAAAACGGATACTTGCGAAGGACAACAGTGGTGGAGAGAGCAAAATTTTAGACTATTGTTCGCGGTGCCAGATTCATCTGTGAAGCCAATCTAAAATCTAAAATCTAAAATCTAAAATCGACAGACGGAGAACTTAATTATGGTTGTATAACCGGAAATCATACTAGGATGTGCCTTAATTCACAGGCTTAGTGGAATTGGCGCAAAACTTGGAATCTACAATGGCAGAAGTGATACTGACAGCCTGCATTGATGATGACGGAATTATCTGGTCTTGCGGAACTACCACCGTCTTTTTACAAACAAGCTCGCTACTGCCTACAGAGGCAAAGTTCCAAGCATAAAATTGGGGAGTGCTGACTGTCGCGTTGGCCGGATGTAAACCTAGTGCAGTCACCAATACTAATCCAAAAGTCACTAAAGCTACGATCGCGAATCTCAGCATATTCTTTGTTTGAACAGGATAACTTACCCGATCGGTATTACCTTATTATTGCTCGGGTGGCTCGAGAGCGTCAATAGCAGTTATTCGGCCGTCAGATTCAACTGGTAAGCGATCGGCTCAGATGCTTGAGAAACTACCACGAATTCATAATAACCAGCATCATCCAGCAATCCAGACCAACTAAGCCCTTCTGCATCTTCCAGCAAAGCTCGCGCGCCCTTTGTCCGCCCAGGAGTATAAATTGAGAGTAGAGTAGATTGGCGCGGTGCTTGCAAATTCACGCGCAAAGTTTGATTTTGAGCGAACCGGGCAATGTAAGCTTTCCCTTCTCCGGGTTTGAGATTGCCTGTGAGGCTTTTGGTGTTCGATCGGCGGCCAAATTCAACGCTTTCGACAGTTGCTCCAGCTTGCAAAGATGTGAGGGCATCAGCGGTAATTGCTTGCCAAATTTGTCCGATCGGCTTCCCGATGAGATTGCGATCGCGCGGCTGTTCGGGAAACCAATAAAAGAACCTAGCATCAGCCAAATCGTACAAAGCCCGACTGCTCAAATTCAGCTTGTTAACCTCTGTTTTCCAGCGATCGAGATCGGTGGTGTCGTAAGTACCCAACCGCGCTCTAGCGTCGCTGCTGAGGTTTTCCAGCTTGTCGAGCAACTCGTCGCCGATTTTCTGCCATCTTTCGCGCCATTGGCGATCGTCATCGCCTTCTTTTAACAATCGTCCGCCCAATTCGGGGTATTTGGCATAGAAAGTCTCGTCCACAAGGTTGACGTAACCGCTATAGAATCGATCGTCAATTTTGAGCTTTACAAAGCGATCTTGCAAAGCATCTTCTTGCTGCTGCTTCGGGCTAGCAGGCTGGGAACCTTTCTGGACTTTTGATTGCAGATTTAACAAAGAATTGCCTGCCAACCAGCCAATTCCCCCCATACTTGAGAGCACCGCCACCACAAACAAAACCATTTTCCAAGCAGGCATCTTTTGCTGATTGCCAATAGCAGCAATTCGCACCGGAGTTCCCGGCAGTTTTGGCACGGGGGCGGGCACGGGTATAGGCGAGAGATCCGGCGGCTGCGTGGGCCCAAAATCCGGGGGTGGCGGCAAAGGTGGCTGTAAAGGCGGATTCCCCGAGAGAGCGAGCATTACCTCGCGAGCCGAGGAGTAACGCTGGCTCGGCTGTTGAGCAAGCATTTTATCCAGCACCAGGGACAAATTCGGAGACAGAGAACATTCCGCCCGCCAGTTCCAATGCAGCGTCTGGGTGTCGAGCAACTGATGCGGTTCCTTCCCCGTCAGCAACACTAAAACCGTGGCCGCCAGGGCGTACAAATCGCTTTGGGGAGAGACGATGCCCATCTGCATCTGTTCGACGGGAGCGTAGCCGAGCTTGCCGATGCGAGTCGCGGGGGCGGGAGTGCCGTTAGCCTCAGCGAAAAGAGACTCTACGGTGGCGGCGACTTGTTTTACTCCGCCGAAGTCGATGAGCACTGGCATTCCGTCAGACAGCCGCAGAATCAGGTTGTCCGGGGAGATGTCGCGGTGAAGCACTCCTAGAGAGTGAATGTATTCGAGCACGGGCAAAATCTGGATTAGCAGTTGATTGATTTCTGCTTCTATAAACCGCAAACCCTGACGCTTGCGGGCGTCGAGCAGAAAGCGGTAGGTTTGACCGGGCACGTAGTCTTGGACGAGAAATAGGTAGCCTCGATCGCTGATACTGACGCGGAAGAGTTCGCGGAAGCGCGGGATTTGATTGTGTTGCAGCTTGTAGAGCACTCCCGCTTCCCGCTCGAACAGTTCCTCGGATTTTTGTAAAGCGTAACTTCCCTGTACTTGGGGCGCAAATTCTTTTAAAACGCAGGGTTCGTTAAATCGGTGGGCGTCTTCAGCTAGGTAGGTGCGTCCGAAGCCTCCGTGTCCCAATTCGCGGACGATGCGGTAGTGATGGTTGAGAGTTATGCCGGGGTAGATGGGATTGTTCATGGGAACTTGCTGCGTCGGATTTTCACGCTTGACTGAGACTGGGAGTTTTGGGCGATCGCTGAATTAATCTTGACATAGTGTGTCAGTGTTTATCTTTTCGTGGGGGTTGGGGGGAGCTATAAGACCCACACCATAATCTCTGATTTGATGTGGGATACATGGACTCCCCCAAGTTAATTTTATGGGACTCGATGTCCCTTAAATTAACATTTAACGCTACACTACTCACCAGTAAACACTGTAGAATGCTGACACTTACACACCGCTACCGAATCTATCCAGACTCCGCTCAAGAGCAACAACTCATTGAGTGGATGGAAATCTGTCGAGGCGCATTTAACTATGCACTTCGAGAGATAAAAGATTGGTGTGACAGTCGTAAGTGTCCGATTGACAGATGCTCTCTGGAGAAAGAGTACATCATTTCTTCGGAGCTGAAGTTCCCGGGCGAAATTCAACAGCTTAACAACTTGCCGAAAGCTAAGAAAGAATTTCCCAAGTTGAGTGAGGTTCCTTCTCAAGTTCGACCGCATGCTATTAAGCAGTTGCATAGAGGGTGGGAATATTTTCAGGAGAGAGGGTTCGGCTTCCCCAGATTCAAGAAGTATGGGCAGTTTAAGTCGTTGCTGTTTCCTCAATTTAAAGAGAATCCGGTGACGAATTTGCACATTAAACTGCCCAAGATTGGGGCGATTCCCATCAACTTGCATCGACGGTAGTGCTTTTTTGTAAAGGACAGAGGAAAACAATCTATCTTATTATGCAATCCCCATTTTTTTTCTGATTTGTTGGTTGTATTCGTGGATGAAGTTCCAAATTGCCCCGATATGATTCTCTAGCTTCTTTGAGAATGATAATGTCTTTCTCACTAACCTTGATATTCTCTGTCTTAACGTGTTGTTGAGTCTTTCAATATAACTCGTTAATCCCGTCTCCTTTCCTACTGCAAAATGCCTTTTGCTTGGCACTACCTTTTCATAGGCTTCCCACATATCCGTATACACCTTGGCGCATTGCTTATATACCCCTGGTAATGAATCCCAAAGTTGTTTGGCTGATGTCCGCGAACGGTCTCCGATTTTACATCCGATGATTTCTCTGGTTCGAGCATCTATTGCGAGCCAGACCCATTGCTTGTTCCCTTTATTGTCCACAAATGACCACAACTCGTCCATTTGAACCGTCAGCTTCCCTTTTTCTTTTGGCACTACTTCTGCTTGCTGCTCTACCTGTTGATAATATTTGTTGACATAATTTTGGAGCCAGCTTGCTGACACACCTACTGCTCTTACTATTCCGGCTAATGGGATTTTTTCCAGTAACAATAATTTTACCAATCCGATGGTGTTTTTGTCTTTTTGTTTCCACTGTGGATCTTCCACAAACTGTCTTCCACAGTCTCGACATTTATGATTTTGTTTCCCTCTGCGCGTTCTCCCATTTTTCATGATGTCGTCAGATCCACACGTTGGGCAACTTAAATCCAATTTCATTCCATCATTCCTCTTTCACGATCGTCGCTCTATTTTACTATTTTTCTCCGCCCTTTACAAAAAAGCACTACCCATAATTAATGAATTTAATGAATTGACTTCACAAGAAACCTGTTGAATTATTGTAGTCAACACTTATCTTGTGGAAATCCTATGATAAATAAACGACTCATCAAAAAAATAGTTTTTTTGTTAATGGCTTCATTAAGCCTATTGTTGGTAACAGTGACTCATGCAGCGGCCCAACCACTACCATTCTACTGGGATAACATCAACGTCCTAATCGACGTTCAGACTAACGGAGATATGTTAGTCACCGAAACGCAAAAATATGTATTCACAGCCGACTACAACACTGAACGATATCGCTACATTCCTTTGGATAAGGTCGATGAAATCAAAGATGTGACTGTTGCCGAAAATAATCAAATAATTCCTAGTAGCACTGGAACTGATGAAAACAATCAACTTTGGATTCGCTGGCAACATCAATTAAAAGCGCCAGAATCACATACTTTTGTTATCAAATATCGAGTTGTAGGTGGATTGCAACTAGATGGTCAGGATACTCAAGTTTATTGGAAAGCCATTTCATCAGGTCGCAAAGCCCCGATTAATGGCGCAAAAGTTAGAGTAAAATTACCAGAAGCTTTGTCAGGTAAAGTTCTATTTTTTAGGAATTTTGGTACGCCAGCAGTTCCTCGTCAAGTAGATCCTAAAACATTTGAATTTGTGGCAAGTCAGCCTGTTCAACCGCAGCAAGAATTAGAAGTGCAGATTGCATTTCCCCAGCAAATTCTCAATGTACCTCAACCTCGCTGGCAACAAATTGGCAATCAATCTCAATCTTCTTCGGAGGAACAAGTCTTTTTTGACTCTGAGCCTTTTGGAATTTTCTTTATGTGGCTTCTTTGGGTGTCTGTTCCCATTTTAGTGATTGTGTTAATGACAACCAATGAAATCAAGACTCGAAGCTGCCCTCAGTGCCAAACACTCAAGCTCAAACGGACTTATAAAGTTTTGTTGAAGCCTACATATACCAGTGCAGGAAAGCAGGAAGTTACCTGCAACTGTCGAAACTGCTCTTACCGTCACAAGTATGAAGAAGTAATGCCAATCTTGAGCGATAACAGTGATGGCGGTGGCGGTGGCGGTGGCGGTGGCGGTGGCGGTGGTGGTGGCGGCGGTGGTGGTGGCGGTGGTGGCGGTGGTGGCGGTGGTGGCGGTTAATATCAACTGGACTTACGCATCATAGCCAAAGAAACCGGGTTTTTACTTAATCTGTGGGTTGTAACGAAGTATTGTCGAAAAAAACCCGGTTTCAGAGCACCCGCGCGTCCAGGACTCTTGTTGATAATTTTCGTATTTTCGTTAGTTTAGCGGGCAGGATTGGAATAAGGGGCGATCGTACTTTCTTACAGATTGTACGAGCGCTTTTAAATATTGGATGGAAATTTTAGTCACTCATTTTGAGATGAAACGATCGCACTTTATGACAAACCCTCTTATAAATATGACTTTTATGAACTTAATTAATGAATTTAATGAGTTGACTTTAAAATAACTCTCTTGAATACTGATTGTAGTTAACAAGTTTTCTGTAAATTTTAGCTAAAAGCAGATTAAAAACTATGACTAAATCACATTGGCTTCGCAAACTTTTACCATTAGCAGTATCTTTCGCAACCGCGATCGCAGCAGCAGGCGCTTTTGCCCCGCCAACTTCCGCTCAAAGCAATCCGCCGCCGCAAGCCCAGGAAGTTCAACCACCCCAAGCAGAAGGATTTAGCATTCCGATTTGGATCTATCCCGTAGGAGCAATGTTGTTAGTTTTCATCTTTCTACCCAAGATTGGCTGGACTTTGGGATTAATTGCGATCGGCGAACGAGAAGTGGGAATTGTTACTAAGAAATTCTCCAGCAAAAAATTGCCATCCAGTAGATTAATTGCTCTCGAGGGCGAAGGAGGTTTGCAAGCTGATACCCTTGCTCCCGGCTGGCATTTTGGTTATTTTCCCTGGCAATATAGCATTCGCAAAGAACCAGTTGTTGTGGTTCCTCAAGATGAAATTGGTTTAATTATTGCCAATGACGGAGCCACGATTCCTCCCGATCGCATTTTAGGCAAAGTCGTCGATTGCGACAATTTTCAAAATGCCCGCAAGTTTCTCACAGGCGGTGGAGAAAAAGGACGGCAACTAGCTATAATCACCACTGGTACTTATCGGATCAATACCGCTGTATTTGAGGTGATTACTTCTGCCAATGCCTCTGCAAAGGGTATGCAGCCGTCGCAACTTCAACTATACAAACTTGCTCCAGATCGCGTGGGAATTGCGAACGTGCTAGACGGCGTTCCGATTGATGAAGGTGAAATTGCCGGGCCGATAATTCCCGGTCACGACAATTTCCAAAAAGCGCAATCTTTCATCAAGGGTGGCGGGCGCAGGGGCTTGCAAGAACAGGTGATTCTATCTGGTTCTTGGAACCTGAACCCCTGGTTTGTGCAAGTAGAACAGGTAAAAATGACGGAAGTACCGATCGGCTATGTAGGCGTAGTAATTTCCTATGTGGGAAAATCGCACCAAGATGTAAGCGGCGTGGCTTTTACCCACGGCAATCTCGTCAACAAAGGCGATAAAGGTGTGTGGGTAGAACCGCTTTATCCAGGCAAACATCCGATCAATACAAAAGTGATGAAGGTAGAACTTGTTCCTACTACCGATGTTGTTTTAAACTTCACATCGCGGTTCAGTGGAGAACACGGCTACGACTCCAAATTAAGTGCTCTGAAATTGCTTTCTTTTGACGGATTTACGTTTGAGTTAGAAGTTTTTCAGATTATTCATGTCGGTACTTTGGATGCACCGAGAGTGATTTCGCGGCAAGGTTCCATGCAAAATCTAATCGACCAAGTGCTGCGTCCAATTGTGGGCAATTATTTTCGCAATTCCTCTCAAGAATATACAATACTCGATTTCCTGATCGCGCGCAGCGAGCGCCAAGCAGAGGCTGCAGAACACGTTCGTCAAGCCCTGCGGGCCTACGACGTGCAAGCTGTGGACACGCTGATCGGTTTGATTTCGCCACCACCAGAGTTGATGCAAACATTGACCGATCGCAAAATTGCTCAGGAACAAGAAAAAACTTACGACGTACAGCGCATTTCAGAGTCGCAGCGTCAAGAATTGGTGCGCGCAACTGCGATCGCCAACATTCAAAATCAGGTGGTGGCGGCAGAACAAGGGGTGAAAATTGCCCAACTGAGTGCAACTGCTGCGATCGAACACGCTAGCGGTGAAGCAGAAGGGATTCGGCTGATGGGACAAGCAAAAGCTGATGCTTATCAAGTTGGTGTCAACGCTTTGGGTACGCAGAGTTACACACTGTTGCAACTGATGCAAGCGGTTTCGGATGGTAGCGTTCGCGTTGTTCCCGATGTCGCAGTGAACGGTAACGGCGGTAGTGGGGGTTTGCTGGACGGTTTGATGGCAATGTTGCTGCGGAATGAAACCAGTAAGAATGGAGAAAATGGAGTACATTCACCTGTAATTAATGTCAAAAAATCTAAGTCTGTTGTTGTGGAACCTGTGGCCGAATCACCAGTAGCAAAAGTACATTCGGTGGAGTCGCCGGAGTCTCCTAATCATTCACCGGTTGCTCATTCTGTGGCTGTTGATGAAATTGATACTGACTGGGAATTTGGTGATTTTCTTGACGATATTTGAGTTGATTTGTGCAGTTTGTAGAGAGGAATGTTGTTCTCTATTAAAGCTTTTTGTCTAAGATTTTACTGTTCAGAGAATTAGAGGTGCAAAATTATGACGTTTATGGTTATACACAAATACGTGAATTTGTCAATGTTGATGGTGGTAGTTGCTTTTAGTGCGATCGGTCTAGAACCATCTGGAAATGGACTTTCAGTTTTAGCAGCAGAAACGCAAAGCGCAAACAAAACATTTGGTGATTGGTGTCGCGAGTATGCTTCTTTGAATCCAGAAACTAGACATACTGTTGAAGCACTTTTGGAAAAAGCAGGGACTGTTGAATGTGACGCAGCTAATCAGAAACTTTCGAGTTTTGCGTATCTCGTCCTCAGTAGCAATGAAATCACCGATGTCAAACCATTACAATCCTTGACTAGACTGACTTGGCTCGACCTTAGCGACAATCAGATCGCCGATATCAAACCATTGCAATCCTTGACTAGAATGGTTCGGCTAGAACTCCAAAACAATCAAATCAGCGACATTCAAGCCTTACAATCCTTCGCTAACCTGACTCAAATTAACCTAGATACCAATAAAATCAGCGATATCAAACCCTTACAATCTTTGACAAAACTGACTAAGCTCAACCTAAGCAACAATCAAATCAACGACATAAAATCATTGCAATCTTTGACTAACCTGACTAATCTCGTACTCAGTGACAATAAAATCAGCGACATCCAATCATTGCAATCCTTGATTAAGCTGACTAATCTTACCCTCAGAAATAATCAAATCAGTGATATCAAACCATTGCAATCCTTGAGCCAACTGACTAATCTTACCCTCAGTAGCAATAAAATCAGCGATATCCAATCATTGCAATCCTTAACCAATTTGACAGAAATTTACCTAGACAACAATCAAATCAGCGATCTTAAACCATTGCAATCCTTGACCAAGGTATTCACCCTTGACCTGGAAAACAATCAAATCAGCGATATCCAACCATTACAATCCTTGACCAAGCTAATTAATCTGTTCATGAGTAACAATAAAATTAGCGATATTAAACCATTACAATCTTTAACTAGCCTAATGTCACTCAAGCTAGAAAAAAATCAAATCACCGATATCAAACCCCTGCAATCTTTGACTAAGCTTCGTTATCTCTACTTCAGCGGAAATCCGATGTCTTCCAAAACTTGTCCTCTTCAGGAAGGGATATGTAATTGGGAGCCCTTAAATTATCCTTAAATCCGAAAAGTTGGCATTTCTGAAAGTTAGAGCGACAAAAATATGACATTTATAGTTGGAGAAAAACACATGAATTTACAAAAGTCGATCGCAGTTACTTGTAGTACGCTCATCATCCTAGCATTATCGGGAAATGGACTTTCAGTTTTAGCAGCAGAAACGCAACCCGCAAACAAAACATTTGGTGATTTGTGTCGCGAAAAAGCTTCTTTAAGTCCAGAAACTCAACATACTATTGAGGTGCTGTTGAAGCAAGCTGAGACTACAGAGTGCGATGCAGCTAATCAAAGACTTTCCAGTATCACGGAACTCGACCTCCGCGAAAATGAAATCAGCGACATCAAACCATTGCAATCCTTGACTAAACTGACTGCGCTCAATCTCGCCGCCAATAAAATCAGCGACATTCAATCGTTGCAATTCTTGACCAACCTGACAGATCTCTACCTCAGCGCTAATCAAGTTACCGATATCAAACCATTACAATCCTTGACTAACCTGACTGTGCTTGCCCTCAACCTCAATCAAATCAGTGAAATCAAACCATTGCAATCCTTGACTAACCTGATGGTGCTCTTCTTGGGCAATAATAAAATTAGAGACATCAAACCATTACAATTCTTGACTAATCTGAGTCTGCTAGACCTTGAAAACAATCAAATTAGTGACATCAAACCATTGCAATCTTTGACTAACCTAACTCTGATCGACCTCAGCAAAAATCAAATCAGCGATATCCAACCCTTAAAATCTTTGACTAACTTGTCTGAGGTCAACCTCAGGGGAAATGCGGTTCCCCTCCTAAGATTATCTACGAATGAACCTTCCCCGTCAGTCGCCCAAAAGCAACCAGAATATAATGGACGAACATTTGGTGATTTGTGTCGCGAAAAATCTTCTTTAAGTCCAGAAGCTCAACATACTATTGAGGTGCTGTTGAAGCAAGCAGACATTGATGAGTGCGATGCGGCTAATCAGATACTTTCGAGCCTCACAGAACTCGAGCTCAGCGGTAATCAAATCAGCGACATCACACCCTTGCAATCTTTAACTAACCTGACTTCGCTCGGTCTATTCGACAATCAAATCAGCGACCTAAAACCGTTGCAATCTTTGATTAACCTGACGAATCTCTACTTGAGCAACAATAAAATCAGCGACATCTCCTCATTGCAATCCTTGACTAAACTGACCGTTCTCGACCTTAGATACAACCAAATCAGCGACATTAAACCATTGCAATCTTTAACTAACCTGACTGAACTCAACCTCGGCACAAATCAAATCAGCGACATCCAACCATTACAATCCTTGACTAAGCTGACCGAACTCGAACTCAACAACAATAAAATTATCGACATTACGCCATTGCAATCATTAACTAATCTGAATGCGCTTTTGCTCAACAACAATAAAATCACGGATATCAAGCCCTTGCAATCTTTGACTAAACTGACTTGGATGTTCCTCAACGACAATCAAATTACTGACACCAAACCGTTACAATCCTTGACTAGCCTGGATGTACTGAACCTCAGCGGAAATCCGATCGAACCCAAAACTTGCCCTCTCCAGCCAGAGTCTATCTGTGATTGGGAAACACCCTTTGTATTCTAAAAATTGACTGTTCAGCCAAACAGCCAGTTTTGATGAAACTCCTGTGGACTGGGCATCCTGCCGACCCTAAAAATACAAATATGACTTTTATGAACTTAATTAGTGAATTTAATGAATTGACTTTAACAGAAAGCTCTTGAATACTGATTGTAGTTAGCAGCTTTTCTGTAGAGTCTGTATAAATTATATAAGGAGAAAAAATTATGTCCCTAGATACTAACCAAAGAAAAAGTCCCCCGCCCATCTTTTTTATTGTTGCTCTCGGCTTAATTGCCTTTGGCGCGTACAAGTTCCTTCCCGGTTTATTGACATCGAAAAGTTCAGATAGATCTACTTCTACTCCTACACCTACATCGGGTGCGAGTCCATCGGGTGCGAGTCCATCGGGCGCGAGTCCATCGGGCGCGAGCCCATCGGGAACGATCGCCAATCGCATCAGTTTAGGAAAACAGATATTGCTAACATCCCAAACCACAGCAGCAAAAGAAGCCGGCGTTCAAGCTTTTGCCAAGGGAGATTACCAAGGTGCTGTCCAAAATTTTCAGGCTTCGCTGCAACAGAATCGCAACGACCCAGAAACCATTATCTATTTGAATAATGCCACAGCCAGCAAAGGTTCTTTCTTAAAAATTGCTGTCAGCGTCCCCATTGGTAGTAACCCCAATGTCGCCCAAGAAATCCTCCGAGGTGTCGCGCAAGCTCAGGATGAAATCAATACTAGCGGTGGCCTCAACGGCGCCAAACTGCAAGTAGAAATTGTCAACGATGACAACAGTCCAGAAGTGGTCAGAGAAGTTGCAAAGACATTGACAAAGGATCCGACTATACTAGCAGTAATTGGACACAATGCTAGCAACGCATCTCTCGAAGCTGCTCCGATATATCAGCAAGAAAAACTGGTAATGGTGACACCGACGAGCTTTGCAAATAATCTATCAGGATTTGGCAGCTACATCTTTCGGACAATCCCCAATATTAGCGTCATGGCGGCTCCCTTAGCAGAATATGCCGTCAAAACAGGCAAAACTAATATTGCTATTTGTTATGACTCCGAAGCACGGGATAACATATCATTTAAAGATGAATTTGTGGCAGCTCTTACGGCTGCTGGAGGTAAGTTAGTTCCCACTGTTTGCGACTTTTCATTAAGCTCTTTTAATCCCGAAAATGCCCTCGCCGATGCTGTCAGCAAAGGTGCACAAGGATTGATGTTAGCACCCCACATCGATCGCATCGATCGCGCTATCTCTCTGGCACGCATCAATCAAGGCAAATTGCCACTCTACGGCAGCACTACGCTCTACACCTTTCAAACTGTAAAAGACGGACAGAAAGATGTTGACGGGCTTGTTTTGCCCGTTCCCTGGCATCCTGAAACCAATCCCGGCAGCCCTTTCCCAGAAAATGCCCGCCAGCGTTGGGGAGGCATTGTGAATTGGCGAACAGCAACGAGTTTTGACGCGACTCAAGCTGTCATCGCTGGCTTGCGGCAAAGCACTACGCGGGAAGGATTGCAACAAGCACTCAGAAATGCGAGTTTTTCGACACCGGGATCGAGCGAGGATGTGAAGTTTTTGCCCACGGGCGATCGGGCTGGTAAGCCGATTTTAGTGCAAGTTAAACAAGGTGGAAGCACTGGCTATAACTTTGTTCCTCTGCGGTAAGTTTGTTAAGTGCGATCGGACTCACGCCCAGAGCACCATTCTCAATCAGCCTTTCAGGGGTGGGAGTTCCTGCCCAACCCCTACTCCCCACAAGAAAATTCCCTCTTTGTGGAACAGGCATCTTGCCTGTTTATTAGCACGATTAAAATCTACTTTTCTGTTGAATTAGCAAAATTTTTACTATAAACTAAAATGAGTAGATTAAAGGAGAGCGTTGTGTATAATCGCGCCAGTTGAAACCAAAACCTATACGGCTGAAGAAGATCTAGAAGCTGAAGTCAATTCTCAGGATAGGCATGAATTTCTCAATGGAAAAATTGTTATGATGACGGGCGACCCACCGAATCACAATATAGAATAGAAAAGGAAGTATTGGGCCGACAGGATGCCTAAACCCTACTCCTCATAAGAATTGTTGCAGATGTCGGATCGGTTTTTTGTCAAATATCCCAAATAGTGGTAATATTCCCGTATATCGATCGGCTCTGATGAGGAACAGTCATCAGACGCAAGGGGGAAAGTTCGGTGCGAATCCGGCGCTGTCCCGCAACTGTAATGAGATTATTGCTTCTCTGAGTCAGGATGCCCGCCGATTTGTTTACAATCATGTTTTTCATCTGCGAGGTATGGATGATGGTGAGTTTATTATTTTTTTAATTATTGGATTGGGCTTTTTTTACCGCAGATATTAGCAGATAAACACAGATGAACGCTGATTTAATTCGATCTGTGTTCTGAAGCTTGTCTTATTTTAATGGAAAAGAAATGCGAATTGAAGATAGTGTTTGGCAGGGTAGTTTTGGCTACTGGCAAAATTTGTTTATTCACCAGAATATTTTGCCGATCGGATATACTGCTTGGAATGGCTTTTTGCATCGAGGACGAGGCTTGGTTGTTTGCAAAATCAATACTCCCATTAATGGTTCTGTGAATTGGAGCGTAGATACTATTAAGTACGATCTGCAATTTATTTCCCAATTGCATGCAACTGCTTATTTGCAAGAACTAGAACTAGAGGAAAATACTGTTTCAAATCTGCTCTCTATTATTGCTGGCTACGAGCCAAAGGAAGTTATTATATTTTTGTCGATCGCTAACGGTCAGATTGATATCAATTTGTTGCAAAAGTTGGCAATTTCGACCGTTGAGTGCTATGAACAAGTATGCAAGCGCTGGGAAGAATTTCAACTCTGCCCGAAATCCTAAAACTTACTAAATTTTACGAATGCCGCAGCCAAAATCAATCGAAATTTCTAAGGTGACTCGCTACCAAAATGCAGCGCTTAATTACTATTTGGGCCTGACAGATTCGCCCTACCTTCACTACGGCTATTGGGAAACTCTACCTGTGCCCGCTGAGGAACTAACGATCGCCCGATTGCGCAGCGCTCAGCAAGCTTATACTGTAAAACTGTTGGATGCTATCCCCAAAGGCACTCATACCATACTGGATGTGGGCTGCGGGATTGGCGGGAATGCGGCTTATTTGCTCGATCGAGGTTTTGCAGTGGAAGGACTCGCACCCGATCCGTTTCAACAACAGCGCTTTGTTAAGTGTACGGGCGATTGGGCAATCTTCCACCTCACCAGGTTTGAAGACTTCAAAGCAACCCATTTCTACGATCTTATTCTCTTTAGCGAAAGTAGCCAGTATATGTCGGCTGTTGATATTGCTAGCGGTGCCGCCAAAATCCTCAATCACGGTGGCTACGTGCTGCTTGCCGATATGATGCGCTCTGATGCTAATTATACAGAGGGAATGTTCTCTAATTGTCATGTTGTAACAGAACTTCATGCAGCGTTAAAGCAGGCTGGATTCACTTTAGTAAAAACTGAGGATATTTCCTCCCATATTTTGCCGACTATCGATTTGTATGTCGATACTTTCCGCAGGTATGGACTGAATACGATGATCTATGTTGCAGATTTAATTGCGATCGCAGTTCCGCCAATCCACAAATTCCTGCGCTGGATATTTCGTCGCTGGTTCAAGAAGCTGGTGGTTGAAGGATTGGAGGCGAGCCAACTTTTTGAGCAACATCTCTGTTATGAACTTCAACTTTGGCAGTTGTCAAAATCCGATGAAGGCTGACACAAATACAATGGTAATTGGTAATCGGTAATCGGTAGGAGGGAGAGCCTCCTGGTATTTATTCCCAGGCTCTTCCTGGAAGGCTATAACAAATAACAAATATGTCTCAATGGATTCTCGAATTCGATCGCACTTCCTACTCCTATCCCTGCGGTTCCCGATTGGCAATTCACGATCTAAACCTCAAAGTCCCCGCCGGGAAACGCTGCGGGCTGATCGGTCAAAACGGCTGCGGCAAAACTACCTTTTTTCTGTTAGCAAATGGCTTGTATCAACCGCAACAGGGAATCATTCGCTGGGAAGGCGCACCGTTTTGCTACGATCGCAAATCTTTGATGCAACTGCGCCAACAAATCGGACTCGTCTTTCAAAATCCCGAACATCAATTAGTAGCTGCGACGGTAGAAGAAGATATTTCCTATGGATTGTACAATTTAGGCTTGAGGGAATCCGAAATTGCTCAACAGGTACAGCAGGCGATCGACAAATTCGATCTCAGCGAACTCGCCCGCGAA
The DNA here is from genome assembly GCF_036702785.1 of Microcoleus sp. AR_TQ3_B6. Lineage (NCBI taxonomy): Bacteria > Bacillati > Cyanobacteriota > Cyanophyceae > Oscillatoriales > Microcoleaceae > Microcoleus > Microcoleus sp. AR_TQ3_B6. The sequence continues at coordinate 245,799 of NZ_JAUBVJ010000002.1, forward strand.
CCAATTCACAATCTCAGCTTGGGGCAGAAAAAGCGGGTTTCCATCGCCGATATCATGGTTCTCAAGCCGAAACTGCTGCTGTTAGATGAACCTACCGCCTATCTCGATCCGCGTCACACCCGACAACTGATCGCTTTACTCCAACAAATTCACAGCGCCGGAACCACTATTCTTTTGGCAAGTCACGACCTCGATTTCATCTACCGCTGGGCAGATTGGGTGTTTGTAATGGATCGAGGAAAATTGATTTTAGAAGGCACACCGGAAACAGTTTTTGCTCAGCGCGATGTCTTGGAACAATTGCAGCTTGGCGTACCGCTGGCGATCGAGCTTATGGAGCAAATGAAGGCGATCGTGGAGAAAGATGATAGCTCAAAAATGCACGCTTTTGAGCAATGGCAACAACAGATTTTACAAGCGCGGCGGCTGATTTAAAGATTAAGCAGTTGTCTCATCGGCCCGGATAGGAACTTGATAGCGCAACTGGGCGAAGGCTTCTCCATAAACCTTCGCGGATAAAAGTCTTAGCGGGGGTGTGGCGATCCGGCGCGGTAACAACGGTGCTCCGCTACCAAGTGTCACCGATGCAATTGACACAATTACTTCATCAAGCAACCCGCGATCGTAAAATTGACCAACCAGATCGCCACCTCCTACAAGCCAAATATTCTTATTTCCTGCGGCCGCCACCATCTCTTGATGGACAGGTAAGACATCCCCTTTCACAAATCGAATATCTGCCCCCTCGATCGCAGCCATAATCCGAGAGGTAAATACCCAAGCCGGTTGTTCGTAAGGCCATGCTTGGGGACGATCGGCACCTTCATCGATCTGATTGTTCAGAATCCATTCATAAGTAGTTGCTCCCATTGCTATTGCCCCTACTTCGCTGATGAAATTAGGATAGCTGTCTCCCGCCTCGCCGAACTGAAACAACCAATCGAGAGAGTTGTGTGAATCAGCAATAAAACCATCTAAGCTGGCGGAAGTGTAATATTGAGTTTTCATTAAAAGTAACGTCTCAAATGCCTTTACGGATGAAAAGACCCAACCCTTTCTATTGTATATCGTTCAAGGGCGCCTTGTCTATAACTTAAAAAAGTGAAAGATGGCGATCGCCCTCTTCACCTTCATATCCCGTTATTTGGTGAGGAGATGAACGAGTGACGAGGTGCGACCGTCAGGCTAATAGCTAGCTGCTTGGTGTATTGGTGGCGATCGAGCTCGATCGAGCAAATCAAGGCGATCGTGGAGAAAGACGATTACTCAAAAATGCACACTTTTGAGCAATGGCAACAACAGATTTTACAAGCGCTGCGGCTGCTTTAATCATCCATCTAACTCAACTTTACTTACGGACGTTCTGCAAATCTTTGAACAGCTTTTGGTGCAAAAGCTGCCACTAAAAAAGCCATTGTAATTTCTTTGCCATCAGCATCATCGCTAGTTATTGTTATTGCGCCAAACACAATCGCTGCAATCAGCGCAATAAAACTCATGGCTCGCATGGTCGAGTATTTCCCATTATTTCCCTGAAGGAATTCTGCTAATTCCTTTCCATGTTCCGAAGAATTTGGTTTAGTTTCAACGCTAGAAGAATGTGTCATTTGAGTAACTCCCTAAAAGGTTTAAACTCAACTAAGTCATCACTTATTTATTGCTGAACTAGGGGGGAAAGAGCGATCGCACTTGTAACCTTCATTTCCCCTTGTTTGGTGAGGAGATGAACGAGTGATGAGGTGCGCTCGCCCCTACAACAGTCAGATAATTGTGAGCTAAAACAATGAGCGTGCAGTATGAATGCTAAACCCTAATGACTGAAACCAGCGACATCTCTAGAGCATCAGTCCAGTACAACCTACAGCAGTAGATTTTGGCTGGTAAATCGTTGGTGGGACAGCGCTGAAACAACGATAATAAGATGTCTAAACAAGTAGGGCGGGTAACGCCCAGCCTGTATTATCTGCTAGTTCGATTGTCATGCACGCAGAAAGTATGCGAAGGGTGTGAAGTTGAATCCCCCTCCACCATCGTAGATGTTACGACGATGTGTAAAATCTTGATTGTCAATTACCCATGCAACTTCCTTAGCCGTATCATGCCACTTAGAAAAGACATAGACATGCATAGGAATTCCATCACCAAAGCCACCGTCATCAGTAAAAACAATGTCTCCTGGTTGTAACGCATTCGCATTAGTTGATTTTGTCCATCCTTGGTTCTGGAGATATTGAGAGAAGGCAGCCGTCCATAATGAGATACCAAATCCCTGACTGTCAACTGTTTTGGGAACTTTGTAACCAGACAATCGAAGTGCACTAGATGCAAAAGCCACACATGCGTTGCTTGTTGTCCCGTACCAACTCATCACATTATCGTAGACAGCATCGTAGTTACTTGCTTTACTATAGAAACTGTTAAGTTTTATCGTAATTCCGCCCAAAGACAAAGTAGAGCCTGTGTCAGTTGGAGGTGTACCGGGAAGTGGATTCTTTAACTTTGAAAGCGGTGGTACTAAATTAGACCAACTAGGAAGTTTCCTATGATTGAAACCCGCCTGCCAAGTTGCCAAATCAACTGTTCCTGAAACCGGCAAACTGAGATCTGTCTGAAACTTCTTGGTCATCTCTATAGTTGCCGCATCCATATTCCCATTAATAGTAAGGACAGGATGGTAGCCACAACCATTGAGAATGTGTTGCCAAGCTGAAACAGAACCTACGACATTCTCATTAAGCTTTTCGTTTCCTGATGGTGATAAGCTGATCAGATTTCGGCTTTCTAGCTCTTTAAGTTGTGCCATACAACCAACTTGAGCACTAATAGCATCTGGATCGAATTTACCGTCTGCCGTATATTTGCCTTTTTCGTAAAATTTTGTCCCAGAGTAAATATAGGCACTTCGAAAAGGTGGTGTTGTGTCGCGTCCTTTGCCCACTCGGTAGCCCCAACCATTGAATCCTTCCAAAAACCAAAATAATGTAGGAAGGTTCCAAAACTTTATTCCTAGCGCACTATCATATTCCAGTGCGTCAATAGCAGAGTCTTCCCAAGAAAATGGTGGGGTGCCATGTTCGGGTCTACCTGCGGGTACACGGGTAGTGCGTGCGGTTAAGGGATCTCCGTTATGAAGGTGACTCTTGAAATCAAAACTAGCCTCCATACCATGCAGGACTCCAATTACATACCAAGGAATGCCCGTCTTGTTGGACACCGTTTTGTAAACAGTTTGATTCTTCTCAATCTTGTCTATGTACCACTTCAAATCGCTGGCATAGTCTGGATTAATTTCACACTTTTCCCAGAGGCTGAGGTATTCGTTTGCAAGTTCCTTGGTCAATTCCATGTATATACCTCCAATAATCTTTCTCAAAAGTTTCGGCTAACAGTTGCAGTACAATACTCTTTCCCATCGGCTTATGCCGCACATCTGCCGTTTAACCCTGAACAGTTTGAATAGGTTGTGTTCTGCCTTAACTCAAAGAATAACCAACTCTCGATCGCCTTGCCGGTGAGAAAAAGTGACAAGTTTTTGTTAACTTACGTAAATTCCTTTAAAGGCTGCTAGCAGTCAATCGATTTTAGATGTTAAATTTTATTTAGATAATGGAATTGACTTCACAGCCTGTACCTGGGGCTTGTAACCCTATTAATTTCGCTCAATTGTGTAAATTTCTTTTCTTTCCTGAAAAGCAAACCGCAGTCATGAAACCTCAGTAAATTTACTTAAGAGATCAAAATCGCTATGACAGCAGAAGAAGCGATCGCCCTAGTTGATAGTCTGTTACAATCCGCAAACAAAAAGCAAAAACTCAATGACATTCAATCCCTCGTCTTTCTGGAAACCTGGGAGGGACACTCTTATCAAGAGATAGCCGCGCGCTTAGGTTACGAACTCGATCATATCAAACACGTCGGTTCGCATTTGTGGCGAAATCTCTCTCAAATTCTTGGGGAAAAAGTCTCAAAGCAAAATCTTCAAGCAGTCTTGCGCCGATACCAGCATGGCAGTGCGGCCATCTTGCTGGCTAGCGAAGGAGATAACAGCACTCAAGATTGGGGAGAAGCGATCGATGTTTCCCAATTTTACAACCGGCAACAGGAACTAGAAACTTTAGAAACTTGGATTAGCAGCAATTCTACCCGCCTGATCGGTATTTTTGGACTTGGCGGTATCGGCAAAACTTCTCTGTCTGTCAAACTCGCTCAACAAATTCAATCTCAGTTTGAATTCGTGATTTGGCGGAGTTTGCAGCAAGCACCAACCTTAGATGTTATCCTCAGCAATATTTTACCGATTTTAACTAATTTATCAGCCACCAACAATAACTCTATTGATGCTCTCATGGAACAGTTGCGACAAAAACGCTGTTTGTTAATTTTCGACAGTCTGGAGTCGATTTTGCAAGCAGGAAATCGCAGCGGACAATATCAACAAGGGTATGAAGATTACCGACAGTTATTGGCGCGCATTGCTGACGAACCGCACCAAAGTTGTCTGATTTTAACCGGACGAGAACAACCGGGCGGGTTTGCTGTGCGATCGGGAGAAAATTTACCAGTGCGATCGCTTAAACTCTTCGGAGTTTCACCGCCAGTATGCCAGCAAATCCTCGCCGCTAAAGGATTAAAGGCAACGCTATTGCAGTGTCAATATCTTGTCAACTACTTTGGCGGCAATCCCCTCGCCCTCAAACTTGCTGCAACGACTATTAAAACACTTTTTAGCGGTGACGTTCACGCATTTTTAGTGCAAGGAAATACTGTTTTTAGCGATTTCTGGGATTTGCTCGACCGCCAGTTCGAGCGCTTGTCTACCCTGCAACAACAAATCATGTACTGGCTCGCCATTAACAGAGAAGGAGCGACTCCTGCGAAGTTAAAATCAGAAATTTTGCCCAAAGTTTCTGGACGGCAACTGATGGAAGCATTGGAGTCGCTGGCCCAGCGATCGCTCATTGAAGATCGGCGATCGCCCGACAATACCGCACCGACAAGTTTAACGCTACAGCCTGCGATCGTCGAGTATCTCACAGAACGCTTGCTGCAAACTGTTGAGCAAGAAATTATGACAAACAAACTTAACTTATTGAAAACTCATGTATTAATTGAATCCCCAACCCAAAACTCGCTCCGCGACGCACAAATTAAACTTGTTTTGTATCCTTGAATTGAACACCTTTTAACCTATTTTGAAACCGCCGCCGCCCAACTCAAACAGCACCTCGGCAATATTTCAGTTTGGTTGCGCGATCGAACAGCAAGCGAGACAGATTATGCTGCGGTCAATCTGCTGAATTTATCCAGTCATCTCAAAACCGATATCAGAGGCTTTGATTGCTCTTAGGATCGCGAATTAAATAACTTACAATTTTAATTATTATTGTGGGATGGG
>NZ_JAUBVJ010000003.1:0-40636 GCF_036702785.1 Microcoleus sp. AR_TQ3_B6
ACGACGAACTTTCCGAGTAAGAGATTATCTCAATGAAATTTTAATCCAATTAAAACCCAAATTGAGAAATAGCAAACATTCGATCGAAATTAAGGGAGACACCAAGATTGCTATAGATTCTTATCCAGGTGCTTTATCCCAAGTGGTCACAAATTTACTGATGAACTCTCTGATTCATGCTTACGAACCGGGCGAATCTGGTCAGCTCGTTTTTGATTGGCAACAAGATGGGGATCAACTTCGCTTGGAATATTCCGATGATGGTAAAGGCATTCCTCCAGAAAATTTAAGTAAAATTTTTGAGCCATTCTTTACTACCAAACGCGGTCAGGGGGGTAGCGGGTTGGGATTGCATATTGTCTACAATTTAGTTACCCAAAAACTTCAGGGTGAACTACAATGTAAAAGTGAGGTGGGAGTGGGAACGAAATTTATTATTACGTTACCCCTACAAATCGATTCACAACCGTAGTTTTCCAACTCAAAGCATCAGTAACAAATAAAGGTGAGCAACAATGGACAATATTTACGGTTTTTTAACTAAAGAATCATCTCACGAAATACTATTTGCTGAAGAATTTAACTCAGATGAGGAGTTATTTTTTGCCGATGAAGTATCTGAAGATACCCCGACTGAAAGCTGGAAAATTTTGATTGTAGATGATGAGCCTCAAGTTCACACAGCTACCGATATTGCCTTAAGAAAATTTGTTTGTGAAAATAAATCCTTAAAGTTTATTAGTGCTTATTCCGCTACTGAAGCTAGGCAGTTAATCCAAGAACATCCTGATGTGGCCATCATCCTGCTTGATGTCATCATGGAAACGGATGATGCTGGCTTAGAGTTTGTTAAATATGTCCGCGAAGTGTTAGGCAATCAGTTAGTGCGAATTATTTTACGCACGGGTCAACCCGGACAAGTACCAGAAAAAAGCATTATTATCAATTACGATATTAATGACTATAAAACTAAAACTGAATTAACGACATCAAAGCTATACACTACAGTGCTAACAGCTTTGAGAAGTTTTTGTCTAGGTCAGAAACTGCAGTCTGAAATAGAGCGGCGCGAACAAGTAGAGAAAGCACTCCGTATCAGTGAAGAACAAGAACGCCAAAAAGCTCTTGCCTTAGAGCATTTTGTCAAAGAACTGCAAGAAACACAACTCCAGCTAGTTCAAAGTGAAAAAATGTCTAGTCTCGGTCAATTGGTTGCAGGTGTCGCTCATGAAATTAACAATCCGGTTAACTTTATTTACGGCAACCTCTCCCACGCCCACGAGTATATTAAAGAACTCATCTATGTGTTGAGTCTTTACCAACGGTATTACCCGCAACCTGAAGCAGAAATTATTGATGAAATAGAAGATAGAGAGTTGCCATTTATCATAGATGATTTACCAAAATTGCTTGCTTCCATGCAGTTAGGCATCGAACGCATTCGCATTATTGTAGAGTCTCTGCGAAATTTTTCGCGCTTAGATGAAACAGAAATCAAATCAGTAGATATCCACGAAGGTATTAATAGCACTTTGATGATTTTACAGCATCGCCTCAAGGCTAAGTCAGATCGTCCTGCTATTAACGTGATTAAAGACTATGGCACCTTGCCACTTGTGACCTGTTATGCAGGTCAGCTTAATCAGGTGTTTATGAACCTTTTAGCGAATGCTATAGATGCTTTGGAAGAGCGGGAAAGTAGAGAAAAGGGTAAAGTTTTTCACCCCCAAATTTTGATTCGTACTGAATTCGTACCGGGCAATTCGCATGACAATATTAGCACTGATTCAGGCATTCGGGTCACAGTTGCTGATAATGGTATTGGCATGACTGAAAAAGTTCGTTCCAAACTTTTCACTCCCTTTTTTACTACTAAGCCAATCGGAAAAGGTACAGGCATGGGATTGTCAATCAGCCGAAAAATTCTGCTAGAAAAACACTGCGCTGAAATACAGTGTTTTTCTACGCCAGAGCAGGGAACGCAGTTTATTATTGAGATGCCGACTATCTGTACAGCAACCAATTTCGCGGTATCTATGGTCTAGGAAACTGATTGGGCCCAATTCATCATATAGCGGTTTTCAGTTGCAGGGGAGAAATCAGCAGTAATTCCGAAAGTTACGCTAGCGGGCCCAGACAAAAACTGAAGCCAAAATGGCTTAAAACCTAGATTGAGAAAGACTTTTACCTCGAATGGGTATGAATCTAATATTTACAATGGTTTCAGGCCTTTTTAGGTCATCGACCTCTTTCCGTTGCGAGGAGAGGTTTTGGACCGCTAAAAAGGTGAGAAAATGTCTAAGTTTCATTAAGTAACTCACAGATAAATCCTATCGAAACTTCCGTTCTGACTCTTGAATGGGAACATCATTAATGCTGGCTTCACGTCTTCGCATTAACCCATTTTCTGCAAATTCCCACTGTTCATTACCATAGGAACGATACCATTCGCCAGAATCATCGTGCCACTCATACTCGAAGCGAACAGAAATCCGATTGTCTGTAAAACTCCACAGTTCTTTCTGCAAACGGTAATCTAGTTCCTTTGCCCATTTTCGTCTTAAAAAAGCCTTGATTTGTTCCCGTCCGCTGAAGAATTCGGCACGGTTTCGCCACTGCGAATCTTCGGTATAAGCTAAGGCTACTCGTTCAGGATCGCGGGTATTCCAGGCATCTTCAGCAGCTTGGACTTTGGCTTTAGCTGTTTCCAAGGTAAAGGGCGGTAGAGGTGGTTTAGTTTCCATAAGCTTTGTTTTTTGTGACTATAAAGGGTAAGGTGCGGGATGCTCGCGCTACAGATAGAGTGTTGGGAATTTGATATCAATCCTCAGCATCGGGATCGATTCCCATTGCTCGCAGTCGCTCGGCTAATTGGGTGACTTTTCGCTCTGCTTGTTCGGCTCTTTCTCGTTTTTGTTCGGCTCTTTCTCGTTCTTGTTCGGCTCTTTCTCGTTCTTGTTCGGCTCTTTCTCGTTCTTGTGCGACTCTTTCCCGTTCTTGTTCGACTAGGGCCCGCTCAATTTCAACTTGTTCGGAGCCAGTTAACAGCAAATTCCCCTGCGAATCCCACCACCGCAGCCAAAGAAGTTCTTGATTTTGATAGCTTCCCTCCCACAGTCCCAATTCTACATCTAGTACAGGAATGGGATAGTGACCGCGTTCGTTTGGCTCCATCTTTCTATACACAAAATCTATTAGGTGATAGACTTCTAAATTGCCCGTTCTCATTTCATAAATGCCGTAGTAAGGAATGCGGATAATTCTCTCGTACACCCAAAACTTACCGGGTTTAGTTGTTGTACCGTCGGCCGCTACAGACAGCGGAGTACCATCGCGCTCTTCCTCTCCATTACCGCTAGCAAATTCTAAAGCAATGAACGGAGCCATGTGTTCGGGCCAAAGTACATAAGAACGGCGAAAACCGTCAAGTGTTGCGGGTACATTCGGGATGTAAAACCAATCTGGTGCTTCTGCACCTCGCTCTGGCGGGTCAGTTTCTCGCCAGTAAATGCCGCAATCTTGCCCGATCGCATATTGTCCGTCTGGATGCAGCCGCTCTACAACCGGCCCGATCGAATCTGTCAGAATGATGCTCTGGGGATGCTCCTGAAAATTTTTAACAAATGTACCGTCTTCGTCTGGCAATTGGGTATGGTCGGGGAATGCAGGAGGCAGACCAGTAGCAGTTATTGTCTCGTCCATCGTCTTTTCCGTGCAGTTATGGTTGATTGTACTGCGAAATTTTAGAGCAATTTGATTTGAAACTTTAGCTAATATTAGCTAAACCCAGCTAACCACAAGGGAAGCATCAGCAGCAAACCGACGGAAGTGAGGGCGATGCTGCTAGCTAACAAATCGCGATCGAGCTCGTAGACTTCTGCTAAAATCAGCACGGTAAGAGCTGTGGGCGTTCCCGACATCAATACCAACACCAACCTCGGATCGCCGCTCAATCCGAAATAACTAGCACCCAATCCGATCAGTACCGGCATAATTACCACTTTTAACAGCGACGGGATTAACCCGAGTTCAAAACTTTCCCATTTCTTAATAGACCTCAGCCGGATGCCAACCAGCAGCAAAGCACTGGCAATTACCGCCCAAACTGCCGCCTGCAATCCCGATTCGACTGTCTCGGGCAGGGGGATGTTTCTCGTAAAAAAACCTATTAAAAATGCCCACAGAGCGGGAACTGTCAGCACGTCCCGGAGCGGAGTCCACCAGTGATTTTTTTTCTCGGAATTCCCGAAATAGCTAGCAATAAATACACCGAAACAATAAGTTCCAATAACGTTGTTAGTGACGCTGTACAACACAGCCCAGTTGTTGTGATCGCTGCTGATGATAAAGGGGGTGATTGCTAATCCGACAAAGCCTGTATTCCCTAACATCGCTGCTAGGATAAAACTGCCTTGGCTCGATCGCTTCAGGGAATTAAAATTAAAAAGAAATAAATTAACCAGAGAATTTTTGCCCTGAAAAGATGGCTTTTTGATGTGGGCTGCACTGAGCCTGCGCAATAATACCCAAGTCAACCAAGCTAAACTCGTACTCACAAATAACACGAATAGGGCGATCGCCGGCGTGAATCCCACAGCACCCGAAAAATCGCTTTGACGCACTAAAATTAGAATTTGCAGCGGTATCCCAATCCAGAAAAGAAAGTGGCTCAGCAGTTTGGGAAAATTAACTGGGATGTACTGAAACAACAGCAGTCCCAAGCCAGTCCAGATAACTAGAGGGCTATAAGCGTGAAATAAGGTTTCAAGCATAAAAATTTAACTTGACAATTTGAAATGCCTTTATGTATTAATTTTAATGCTAAAGCCCGTTTAAGAAATGCGAATTATCGTTAGCGGAGCCCTCGAAGAGGATCGCACTTGCACGCTTTTTCGTCCTAGGGTGTTCGCAGCACTGCCGGCGCGAAAATTTCCGCCCAAATTCCGGCATCTTGCAGGGCACAATCCTCAGACTCGCAGCGCCAAATGATGGCAGCTTTTTACCTTCACATTCACAAAACTTCTGTTAATTTGAGAAATGTGCGATCGAGTTACAGCATTTTTTAGGTAAGTGAGGTACATAGCTTTCGATAGAGGACACGGCGCCGTGCCGTTTCCCGTAAGCTCGCGATCGCTTGACGGGTGTACTTCATCAACGCGGAATCTGCTGTATTTTGCCTTGGACTCACAGACGTGCAACGTTTTCCTGCCGTGGAGATCGAACGGAAATAGGGCGAGACTGAAGCTGCTGATGACTTGCACTAATCAATTCAATTTCAAAGCATTAACAGGCACCTCATCCCAAGAACTAACAGTCCGCAAGGTAGCAACCCAGCCCTGCTGCTTTTGCTCTGGCGTCAAATTCTGCTCAAAAGATTCGTGGCAATCCTGCGCTTGAGTCTCATCGCAACAGGCAATGCAAGAATAAAGAATGCCCGACGGATCGATTTGCTCGTTTACCCAAATAATCACGATCTACTCTCTCAATCAAAATCTACTATTACTTAAATTTTCCTATATTTTTGCCAATTAAGTAGGCCGGTATTAATTAACCGGAGTGCGGCATTTTAGCTTAACAGGCAAGATGCCTGTTCCACGCACAGGCAAGATGCCTGTTCCACGCACAGGCAAGATGCCTGTTCCACAACAGATGAATTTTTTGTGGGGAGTAGGGGTTGGGAACGCGGGCCTTGAATTACTTCGATGCCAAAGTTGCCAAAGACTCGCCCGCCACCCGGCAAATCCGCCAGTCGGGCATCACATCAGCACCGATACCCTTGTAAAATCCGATCGCCAATTCATTCCAATCCAAGACGCTCCATTCCAAACGCCCGCAGCCTTTTTCTACTGCCAACTGGGCTAAATAAACTATCAAAGATTTGCCAATTCCCCGCCCTCGAAACTCAGGCAGCACGAACAAATCTTCCAAATAAATTCCCGGCTGAGTCAAAAAAGTAGAATAATTGTAAAAAAACAGCGCCCAGCCCACCACTCGATTTTCGCACTCTGCTAAAATCGCTTCAGCAAAAGGTCGATCGCCAAACAAATGATGCTCCAAATTAACGGCATTGCCAGTAACGGCATGAGATAATTTTTCGTACTCAGCTAAAGCTTTAATCAAATCAAACAGCACCGGCACGTCGGCGCGGGTAGCGGGGCGCAAAATTACCTCATCAGACATAAATAAGTAAGTAGTACGCGACAATCAACAATTAAAAATACCACATCAAGACATTTTTAATTTGTAATTTTTAATTAAGCTTTTCCACCTTGCACAAGCATATTTACGGCGGCGTCGGAGTGCCGCCCACAATAATTTTAAGATTTTTCAAAATTTAAACTCAATGTTTTTTAGCTTATTTCAACCAGCCCTTCAATCGTTCCGTCACTTGAGGGCGGCGCAACTTTCGCATTGCCTTATTTTGAATTTGACGGACCCGTTCGCGGGACAAATTGAACAAACTGCTAACCTCTTCTAAAGTGTAAGGTTCGCCGGTCAGCAAACCGTAACGCATAGCAACAATCTCTTTTTCCCGCTCAGTCAAAATACTGTCCAACACCTCCAAAATATCTTGGCGCATCATCATCTCATTCATCTGAGCTTCGGGAGATTGCGTCGCGTTATCTTCGAGAACGTCCAAAAGTTCCGAACTTTCTTCAGAGCCGATGCGATGGTTGAGAGACAAAGATTGCCGGCGTACTTGCTGGAGGTAGCGAAGCTGTTGGCAAGTAACTTCCATTTCTGTTGCAAGTTCAGCTTCACTGGGATTGCGTTGAAGAGAACGCCTCAAATCCCGATAAACTCTTTTGAGTTTATTTAACTGTTCGACAATATGAACCGGCAAGCGAATCGTCCGCCCTTGATTGGCAATTGTCCGGGTAATTCCTTGGCGAATCCACCAATAGGCATAGGTAGAAAACTTGTAACCCTTCTCGGGATCGAACTTTTCGGCGGCCCGATTCAAACCCAAAGCTCCTTCCTGAATTAAATCGAGAAAAGGCACGCCCCGATTGAGATAGCGTTTGGCAATCGAAACTACCAAGCGCAAATTCGAGCTGATCATTTTCCGTTTCGCTGACTGACACTGGTGGCGAAGCTGTTGCAGTTGAGTTTCGCTCACCCCCAAAGCCGCCGCGATTTCAGCTTTTGTCGGCACTCTGTCCAATTCCTGCTGCAAACGCTGTTCTAGTTTGTCCAGGGCTACCAATTCTTGAACGCGGCGCGCCAACTCCACTTCTTCGGCGGCAGTCAGTAGAGGATACCGAGCCATTTCCTTGAACAAAGATCCCACGGGATCGTCGGCAGACCAGTTGTTGTATGCTGAGGACCGAGTTACGGTCGGACGATCGATCTCGGTGTCTTCATCTTGTGCGATCGCGAGTGAGGCTTCGGGTGCCACCGCAAAACTGCCTAGGTCAGATTCTGCCATATGGTGCTTGGTATCGGTGGGATGATTTGAAATGTCTGCCTACACTTTAGCGAATTTAACCCGAAATTTCCGAAATCCATCTCGAAGCCCGTGACAGACATTAGATTGCCCCACTTTTATCTTCTTCGCCGGGAAGACCCCCATTATAGCCAGCGAGGATGTATCGAGCCGTAGGCGATTGCCACGCCTGGTTTAACGGTGGGATGAAAGGCGGTCAAAAGGAGGGGCGTCGAACCCCTCCTTTTGACATTTATCTTTTCGTATCCCATGAGTAAACCTGCTACCATGTTGGAATGTTGACACTCACCCACCGCTATCGAATCTATCCAGACATCACTCAAAAACAGATGCTCATTGAGTGGATGGAAATCTGTCGAGGTGCATTTAACTATGCTTTGCGAGAGATCAAAGATTGGTGCAACAGTCGTAAGTGTCCAATTGATAGATGCTCTATTGAAAAAGAGTACATCATTCCTCCTGACTTGAAGTTTCCCAGTGAAATTCAGCAACTTAACAATTTGCCAAAAGCTAAGAAGGAATTTCCTAAATTGGGTGAAGTTCCCTCTCAGGTTCGACCGCATGCGGTTAAACAGTTGCACAGAGGTTGGGAATATTTTCAGAAACGGGGATTTGGCTTTCCTAGGTTCAAGAAGTATGGGCAGTTGAAGTCGTTACTGTTTCCGCAATTTAAGGAGAATCCAGTAACAGATTTGCACGTAAAACTTCCTAAGACTGGAGCAATTCCAATTAATTTGCATCGACCCATCCCTAGTGGTTTTGTGGTTAAGCAGGTGCGAATCTTGAGGAAAGCTGACAAGTGGTATGCAAGTATCTCTCTTCAATGTGATGTTAGTGTTCCAGATCCCACCCCATCTGGTCATCCCATCGGGGTTGATACGGGACTGGAGAAGTTTCTGGCAACCAGTGACGGTGTTCTCGTAAAGCCGCCAAAGTTTTTTAAGAGTCTGCAAAGTAGGCTGAAAGTGCTGCAACGCAGACTCTCTAGAAAAAAGAAGCGGTCTAACAACTACGAGAAACAGCGCATCAAGGTGGCACGACTTCACCACAGAATTGATAACACGCGAAAGGACTTTCACTTCAAACAAGCTCACGCTCTTTGCGATGCTGGCGATATGGTCTTCATGGAAGACCTAGATTACCGAATCAGTGCCAAGGGGATGTTTGGTAAACAGATGCTCGACGCTGCATTTGGACAGTTCCGAACTATTGTCAAGTATGTGTGCTGGAGAAGAGGGAAGTTCTTTGCTGAAGTTGACGCGAGGGGGACTTCTATCGAGTGTCCACTTTGTGGTGGTGAAGTCAAAAAAGACTTGACTGTTAGAGTTCATAACTGTCCTCATTGTAATTACACAACGGACAGGGATGTAGCAGCGGGTCAAAACATTAGAAATCGAGGAATTAAGTTAATTAGTACCGTTGGACAGACGGGAATCGAAAGTGCCTGTGCAGCCGATCTGTCGGGGACTGAGGTCACTCAGTCTAGGCAAGTGGCGAAATCCCGCAAGGGAAAAACCAGGAAACTCAAGAAGTGATTCTTGCGAAGCCTGCGGTATAATCTTTGATTTACCGCAGGAGGATGTCACAGCTTTCTATTGCGTCCGGGCAAGTAAAGGAGCAGCCTGCAACAACTGCTGAGTGTAAGGGTGCTGTGGATTAGTAAAAATATCTCTAGTGTTGCCGATTTCAACTATTTTGCCCGCATTCATTACCGCAATGCGCGAGCAAAAAAATCTCGCCACCCACAAATCGTGCGTAATAAACAGATAAGTCAAATTAAATTCCTGCTTCAATTCCAACATCAGCTCTAAAACTTGAGTCTGCACGCTGGCATCCAGCATACTCACGGGTTCGTCGCAAATTATCAGTTGTGGCTGAGTAATCAAAGCGCGGGCGATCGAAACTCGCTGCTGTTGTCCTCCCGACAATTCCCCCGGATAGCGGCGAAAGAAATCCTCCCCAGGAGTCAAACCCACCCGCTCTAACATTTGGATTACTTGTTTTTTAGCGTCGCTGGCATTAGCTAATTTGTGAATAAACAAAGGGTCAGCAATACTTTGCCCGACAGTCATCATCGGATTCAGGCAAGCATGGGGGTCTTGAAATATCATTTGCATTTCCCGGCGGTGCTTCCTCACCGCATCCCGGCCTGCGGCAGTTATATCTATTCCTTGAAATTCAACTTTGCCGCCTGTGGCGGTAATTAGCTGCAAAATCGTGCGTGACAAGGTACTTTTCCCGCAGCCGGACTCCCCCACCAGCCCTAGGATTTCTCCCCGTTCTAGCTCTAAACTAACGCCGTCTACTGCTTTAATGACCTGGCGATTCCTGGCAAATAACTGATCTAATAAATTGCTTTCTAAACTGTAGTGTTGCTGCAAATTCGTCACTGTCAAAAGAGGCGAATTTGACTGGGATTTAAGCCGAGAATTTTCCTGCTCTCCTGTTCGTTCTTTTTCCTTCCCCGTCTTGGAATCGGCTTGAATGTGCAAAGCTGCTTTGAGGAGCGATCGAGTATATTCGTGCTGCGGCTGTTTAAAAACGTTCTCCACGGGTCCTGTTTCTACGACTTTACCGCCGTACATCACCGCAATGCGATCGCAATACTCGGCCACCATCGCCAAATCGTGAGAAATCAACAAAATAGCTGTTCCCCTGGAAGCGCAAAGTCTGGTTAATTCCTGCAAAATCTGGGCGGCGACAGTTACGTCCAAACTTGTAGTCGGTTCGTCGGCCACAATTAATTTGGGGTCGAGCAAAAGAGCCAAAGCAATAGCTACTCTTTGCCGCATTCCGCCGCTAAATTCGTGGGGAAATTGCGACCAGCGAGACGCCGGAATTTTCACAGCTTCCAGAGTTTCCATCGCCCGTTTCTTAGCTTGCTTGCGATCCAAATTCGGTCTGTGAGCTTGCAAAGTCTCGATGCAGTGTTCCCCCACAGTCATCAAAGGATCGAGACGAGTCATCGGATCTTGAAAAATCAATGCCACAGCTTCGCCCCGAAACCGTCTCAGCCGCGAAGCATTCATGTCAAACACCGACTCTCCAGCAAAACCCACTCGCCCTTCAATCAGCGTCGAATCCGGCAGCAACCGCATCGCCGCCCTTCCCAAAGTTGACTTACCGCACCCAGACTCCCCAACTAATCCGAGCTTTTCCCCCGGTTGCAGCATCAGGGAAACCCCGTCAACGGCCCAACCGGATTGGCCCCGTCGCTGAGGATAAGCTACTCGCAGATTTTCAACGGAAAATAGAGAAGAGTCATTAGTCATTAGTCATTAGTCCTTAGTCTGTTAACTGTTGTCTGTTGTCTGTTGTTTGTTGTCTGTTGACTGTTGTCTGTTGACTGTTGTCTGTTGTTTGTTGTCTGTTGACTGTTGTCTGTTGTTATTTATCAATATACTGGCGGTTAGTTGTTAGTTATTAGTATGGTTCAGGACTTATTAGTTATTGGCAAGAGATCGATATGCTGTTTGTAAATACCAATAGAAATTGCTCCCAACAAATATTTTATCACTACATCATTAACCGACCAACTGCGTACTAACAACAGTCAACCGTCAACAGTCAACCGTCAACCGTCAACTATGCTGTTTGTAAATACCAATAGAAATTGCTCCCAACAAATATTTTATCCCTACATCATTAACCGACCAACCGCTTACTAACAACAGTCAACCGTCAACCGTCAACTATGCTGTTTGTAAATACCAATAGAAATTGCTATCAACAAAAATTTTATCAATACATCATTAACCGACCAACCGCTTACTAACAACAGTCAACCGTTAACAGTCAACCATCAACAGTCAACTGTCAACTGTCAACAGCCAACTGACTAAATTTCCTTTCGCTTCAACTCAGCTCTCCGCAGTATGTAAGTAGCCGCACAATCTGCGTGGGGATGGTCTGCTAAAACTTCCGCGAGTTCCAACACATATCCGGCGATATCCGGCCCCAGCTTCTCAGTAAGCACTTGACGTTCCCGAGAGGCGAGTTCTTGCACGCGGGCCTTAGCTTGCCAATTGGGAGAAAACATCTTGTCAATCTCGGTGTGGAATCCCAGAGTTTCGAGAATGTCCCACTCGCCGTTATCGCACCAAATGCCCCCGCACAACATACAGCGCTCTATGTAAAAGGGCACTCTGCTGAAGGGAACTTTCGCCCGCGACAGATAGTGACCGTCTTCGGGACACAGCGCTGCTTTGCTGTCGTAGGCACTGGGCGTGAATTCTATGCCGAGAGTACCTGTCGCCTGTGGCTTGTCGGATTTGTTGTACCACTGGCGCTGCTCTTTCTGCCAAGCTTCGTATTCTCTGCCTGGAATCCAGATACCGTAGCAGTTGGGACACCATTCCACTGACATACTGCCGGCTAAGGTGCCGCCTTCTAAGTTGGGATGTTTGCATTTTGGACATTCCACCACTTTATTTCTCCTTGCCTTCTCAATTCCCTGTTAATTCAGTTGTTAATTCTGCATCTGGACCGGCCCTGAAGAACCAGAATTTTTTTGCAGTAGCGCGCCACTGTAGCCAATCAGCGTGTTAAGCCGCGCTATCGCCGCAGTTTGCCTCGCTTTTGCTGTCGCTGGCTGGCGCGACGCTTGCAAAAACATGACATCTGTCCCCAATAACCGCAGTTGCTTGTGAATTTCCGTCAAATAGGACTGCTCTGGGGGTGTTTCCGAGGCGTCTAACTCATCGCTTTCGGCTCTCATAATTTGGTTTCCGAAAAATTGTTGCACTTTTCTGTATTCGATCGCCAGCGCAGCCCGATCCAGATTATCCTGTGCAGCAGTTTTTTGTAGTTTTTCTAGTGCTTGCTGTAATTCTTCGTAGCACTGGCGGCGGTCTTCGGACAATATCATGATTTTGTAAACAAATTTGTATTTATAATCAAAGTAGATACTTGGTTAAGGTTTGCTCATATTCAGGAAAGCCGTGCGTTTTTGCCGCAATTCCCTGTTTTTTGAGAACTTTTTTGATTGGCTGCCCTGACTCGACCGTTCAGGAGCCTGCTTTTAGCTTAGCGTTGCCTGATGCAGCCGATCGCCTGCTACCTCAACTGTTACCGCCCAAATATGCTTATTTTACCCGAGTGGCACACCACGGCGGCGGCAGTGGTGTCACTATACTTTCCTACCTGCGACGGGGGGCGAGTCGGGATGAGATAGGTATAGTTAACACACAAATCGACTATTTTTTGGAATTGCAAATTGTGGCCTTCAATTAGCTTAGTATAGCTAAACACATAATTTCGGCAATTCAACCGAAAACCGGCTTTTAACCATTTGTATTTCTAAGTTTTAAAGGTGTACCCCATGAACGCGAACACTCTGACCCCCTCTCCTTCGATCGATCCTGCTGTAGTTCCCGATTGGCTGCAAGAATGCCTGAATGCTCGATCGCAGGCTGATGGAGGCGCTAACTTGAATTGCTCGACTGACAACAGCTTAATTTGTCGCGCCTATGAATTTGCCCGCGACTTGCACGAAGGACAGTACCGCAAATCCGGAGAACCTTACATTTGCCATCCGGTAGCTGTCGCTGGAATACTCCGGTATATGGGCGGCAACAACGTCATGATTGCCGCCGGCTTCCTCCACGACATTGTTGAAGATACAGATATTACTCTCGAAGAAATAGAACAGCGGTTCGGCGCGGAAGTGCGGCAGTTGGTCGAAGGTGTCACCAAGCTTTCTAAGTTTAATTTTTCCAGCAAAACAGAGCGCCTGGCTGAAAATTTCCGCCGAATGTTCCTAGCAATGGCTAAAGATATTCGCGTCATTGTGGTCAAACTGGCAGACAGGCTGCACAACATGAGGACTTTGGAGCATTTGTCCGAAGAAAAGCAGCGCAGTATTGCGCTAGAAACCCGAGATATTTTTGCTCCCCTGGCGAACCGTTTGGGTATCGGGCGCTTTAAGTGGGAATTGGAAGATTTAGCGTTTAAATACCTGGAACCGGAAGCTTACCGCGAAATTCAGGAATTGGTAGCCGAGAAGCGAGGCGATCGAGAAACTCAACTCGCAGAAGTCACAGATTGTTTGCGAGAAAGGCTTGACAATTTAGGCATTAAATGCTACGAAGTTAGCGGCCGTCCCAAACATTTGTACGGGATTTACGGGAAGATGCAGCGCCGCCAAAAAGGGTTTAACCAAGTGTACGATATTTCTGCGGTGCGGATCATAGTAGAAACCAATGATGACTGTTATCGGGCTTTGGCGATCGTGCACGATTCTTTCCGCCCAATTCCCGGCCGCTTTAAAGATTATATCGGTTTACCAAAAGCCAACCGCTATCAATCTTTGCACACCGGAGTAATCGGAACCAGCGGCCGCCCCATCGAAGTGCAAATTCGTACCGTAGCAATGCACCACATTGCAGAATACGGCATTGCCGCGCACTGGAAATACAAAGAAACTGGCGGTTCTAACACAACAGTCGCCGGCGACGACGAAAAATTTACTTGGCTGCGGCAACTCCTAGAATGGCAAAGCGACCTCAAAGACGATCGCGAATATTTACAAAGCATTAAGGACAACTTATTCGATGAAGATATTTACGTTTTTACTCCTAACGGAGACGTGATTGCTCTCAATAGCGGGTCAACTCCCGTAGATTTTGCTTACCGCATTCACACAGAAATTGGCAATCACTGCACCGGTGCGAGAGTCAACGGGCGAATGGTAACACTAGACAAGGTTTTAAAGAATGGCGATATTGTAGAAATCTTGACCCAAAAAAATGGTCATCCGAGTTCCGACTGGCTGAATTTTGTCAAGACAAACGGAGCCAAAAACCGAATTCGCCAGTGGTTGAAGCGATCGCACCGAGATGAAAATCTCGCTCGCGGGCGGGAATTGCTGGAAAAAGAATTAGGTAAAAACGGCTTGGAATCTTTGCTGAAATCGGAACCCATGCAGTCTGTGGCTCAGCGCTGCAATTACCACAGCGTGGAAGATTTAATCGCCGGTTTAGGCTACGGCGAAGTCACCCTAAATCTCGTAGTAAATCGACTGCGAGATTTAGTAAAAGTGCAGCAAAAAATTGAAGCTGCTCCCGCCGGAGGACAGGAATTGCCCCAGCTAATACCTGCATCGACCACACCGAAACCAGTACCGAGTTCGTCTCCGAGCAAATCGCCGATCGCAGGTGTAGAGGGATTGCTCTACCATTTATCCGGCTGTTGTTGTCCGATTCCCGGGGAAGCAATTATTGGAGTTGTGACTCGCACCCGCGGAATTTCGATTCACCGGCAAGGGTGTTCAAATGTTGAGAGCGTACCGGGCGATCGGTTAGTTCCTGTGAGTTGGAATTCGAGCGATCGCAATGCTAGCCGCCCGAATACTTATGCGGTCAACATTCAAATTGAGGCTCTCGATCGAGTAGGAGTTCTCAACGATGTATTGTCGCATTTAAAGGACAACAAAGTCAACGTCCGCAGCGCTCAAGTAAAAACCTATCCCGGTTTGCCCGCATTAATTGACTTGTGCATGGATATTGAGGATAAGGAACAGTTCGAGCGGACTTGTATGCAAATTAAAAAGATGAGCGATATTTTGAATTTGCGGCGGCTGAGTCAAGTGAATTAGGAATGCAGCCTAACTGTATTGTAGGGTGCGCACTGCGCACCTGAGCACTAGCCCAGGAGAGGTTAAGCCCCATAAAATTTAAAAGGCTCAGGAAAGTTTTACTCAGCTTCGCGAGGTTCCACTACCAGCCTAATTCCATCAAGAATTTGACGAACTCGCTCTGCCGAGAGTGTGCCAATTTTCTCACCTAACTGAGATTTATTGATCGTCAAAATCTGCGAGACGTTAACAACACTTTGTTCTGGTAAATCAGCTTCTCCTGCTTCTAACAGAACATTTCCTGGTGAATTAGCCCGTCTGAGATTTGAAGTAAGCACACAAACAACAACCGTATTAATGCGGGAACGATTGAATAAATTGTTCTGAATGATTACATGGGGATGGAGATAACCGGGTTCTGAACCAGAAGGCTCATCAAGTTCTATCCAAAAAATATCACCTTGATTTATTACCATTCGCCTTCCACCAGCCTGCGATGAGAGCGACTCATCTTGCGAAGCAAAACTTGTTCTTCTTCAGAGAGAGGTGCTTCGCAAGCAGCATTAATTTTTTCTAACATTTGTTGATTTTCGCGGCGGCGGATAAATTCTTCAAGGGCTATTTCGATCAAAAAACTCTGCGAAATTTGCATTTCGCCAGCTAATGTTTCGGCTTGTTCAAATAAAGATGCTGGCAATGAGATAGCAGTTTTGACAGTTGTCATAGCTTTATACCTTCATTTATTTATAGGAGTCTAACTAATAGTATAGCTAACCACTATACGGTTCAGCAAACAGGCAGAACAATGAAAGTCTTTATTTCGCCGGAGTTACTGGCTTTGAGTCGCCCAGCTTTTGCTGCAAAAACTCCCGCGCCACTTCTCCCGCTTCCTGCTGTGCCCCGTCAACTTGATAGTTGAGTTTCCGCATATCTTCCTCGGAGATTTTGCCGCCCAATTCTGCGAGCACTTGACGCAATTCGGGGTATTTCTCCAAAATTTGCGATCGCACCACCGGAACAGCTTCGTAGGGCGGAAAATAGTTCTTGTCATCTTTGAGCACTACTAAACCCAAACTTTGAATTAAACCGTCCGTCGTATTACCAGCAATCACATCTACTTCTTTTTGTTGCAGCGCTTGATAAAGCAATCCTAACAGCAATTCCTTCGGTTCTTCCGCAAATTTAATCCCGTAAGTTTTAGCCAATCCGGGAAATCCATCTTCTCTCTGGTTAAATTCTGGCCCGAAACCAGCCCGGAGGTTAGGTGAAGCTTTCCCAAGTTGCGAGAGAGTTTGTAAATTGAGTGTTTTAGCCTGATCGCCCCGGACAATAATCGCAAAACTGTTATTAAATCCCAGCGGTTGGGTCCATTCTGCTTTAAACTGTTTGGGATATTCTTGTTTGAGGTAATCGAGGACTTTTTTGGGGTCAGAAATCGGTTTTTGTTTGAGTATGTTGGCGTAAGCAGTACCCGTATATTCGACGTACAAGTCGATTTTACCTGCTGTTAGGGATTGATGACAAAGCGAACCTCCGAGATTCTGTTCTTGTTCTACTTTGATATCTGTTTTAGCTTCGATGTGCTCTGCTAAAATTTCTGCGAGAATAGCTTGTTCAGTAAAGTCTTTCGAGCAGATGACAACTTGCTTTTGGGGCTTAGAGGTACATCCTGCTACTGCAAACAAACAAAGCAGCCAGCAGGAATAGAAAAAAAAATCGTTCTTAGATATTTTCATAAGCCAACTCCGTTGTCTGTTCCACAATTATCAGCTTCTAATTTATAGCATTTTTCAATGATTTGTAAAGGCAAAATCCGCAACTGCTGCGAAGATTTTAAGATTAGCACCGCTGACATCTCGCAAGATACCTACATCTTCTCTTCCTCTTCCTAACTCTTCCTTCGTGTTCTAGCGCTAACGCGCCGCTTCGCTAACGCGTCTTCGCGGTTCAATCATCCTAATTCTTCCTGTCCGAAACGAGTAAATTTTTTTAACACCCCCACTTTACCCAACTTCCGTTTTCCTGTTGTAACATTTATTTATAGACATGGAGGACAAAAGATGGTAATCAGCGTCAGCGATATTATCCAGAAACAGCGGCAATTTTTTGCGACTGGGAAAACTAAGGATGTGGATTTTCGCATCGAACAACTCAAGAATCTCAAAAGTGCGATCGCCTCCTATCAATCACGGATTGTGGATGCTGTCAAGGCGGATTTAAACAGGCCGGAGTACGAGGCTTATTTTGAAATTGCTGCGATCGCAGAAGTTAATTATGCCATCAAAAACGTTAAATCCTGGGCAAAGCCGAAAAAAGTGCCTACTTCGATCGATCAATTCCCAGCATCGGCCCGCATTTACCCAGAACCTTTAGGCGTTGTTTTAATCATCGGGCCTTGGAATTACCCATTTCAGCTAATGATATCACCCTTGGTCGGGGCGATCGCCGCAGGCAACTGCGCCATCCTCAAACCTTCAGAAATCGCCTCGCACACGTCGGCAGTTGTCGCCGACATGATTACCAAAACCTTCGATCCCGCCTACGTAGCGGCCGTCGAAGGAGGAGTGGAAATCAGCCAACAATTATTAGCAGAAAAATTCGACCACATCTTCTTTACAGGCGGCACAAAAATCGGTAGAATAGTCATGGAAGCCGCCGCCAAACACCTGACACCTGTGACATTAGAATTGGGCGGCAAAACTCCTTGCATTGTAGACTCAGATATTCAAGTTGAATACACTGCTAAACGCATTGCCTGGGGCAAATTCATCAATGCCGGTCAAACTTGTATCGCTCCAGATTACCTGTTAGTTGATAAAAAAGTTAAACCCGCTTTGATGCAGGCAATAAAAACAGCAATTCACGGATTTTACGGCGACGATCCGCAGAAAAGTCCCGACTATTCCCGAATTATCAATCAACATCATTTAGGACGTTTGGCAGAGTTTATCAAAGACGGAGAAGTGGTCGTCGGCGGTCAAACAAACCCCGAAGATAAATATATTGCACCCACGGTTCTCGACAAGGTTTCCTGGGATGCGCCTGTGATGAAGGATGAGATTTTTGGGCCGATTTTGCCAGTTTTGGAGTATGATGATTTCGGGGAGGCGATCGCCCAAATCAACGCCCGTCCCAAACCCCTAGCTTTGTATTTGTTCTCGAAGGATAAAGAGAAACAAGAGCGAGTTTTGCGGGAAACTTCTTCGGGGGGAGTTTGTCTCAACGACACGGTTATGCAAGTCGGAGTAACAAGTTTACCTTTTGGCGGAGTTGGCGACAGCGGCATCGGCACCTATCACGGCAAAGCAAGTTTTGACACTTTTTCGCATCAAAAAAGCGTGCTGCAAAAGTCATTTTTACTTGACTTAAAATGGCGCTACGCTCCCTATTTAGGTAAGTTGGATTTGATTAAAAAGGTGATCGGTTGATGCGTTTTTTACTGGTTCCTAGGCTATGTCTGAGAACCAGTTATATCAATTCCGGTTACACTCCTTATGATATAGAGGAGACGGCAGTGCCGTCTCCCTACCCAAAATAACATTGTAGGGACACGGCACTGCCGTCTCCTCATTTTGGCTGCTAATCATTCCGATGCAACCGGAAACAATATTACAAACATAACAAATCAAAATGAACGATAATTTACCAGAAATTTTAGCAGAACTCCGCCACTACTTTCACAAGTTATATGGCGAAAGACTCGTGCAGTTAATTCTCTACGGTTCCCAAGCTAGAGGAGATGCGAGACAAGATTCTGATATTGACATTTTAGTTATTCTGAATGAGCCCGTTCATGCTGGTCAAGAAATCGCTCGCACCAGTGAATTTATTGCTGCTTTGTGCTTAGATCGTGCGGTCGTCATTTCGCGTGCTTTTGCCTCTGCAACACGTTTTCAGCAAGAAGAAAGTCCTTTCTTTTTAAATGTTCGTAGAGAAGGAGTATTGATTTGAAACCAGAACAAATTGCTCTATTGAGAAAAGCTGCTGAAAGCCTGCGCGCCGCTGAGTTACTAGCAACTAATGAGCTTTTTGATTTTGCAGCGTCACGAGCTTATTACACCATGTTTTATGTTGCCGAAGCTTTCTTGTTGAATGAAGGTTTAACTTTTTCCAGTCATGCTGCTGTGATTTCGGCATTTGGTCGAGATTTTGCTCGTACAGGGCGGGTTCCGGTCGAGTTTCACCGCTACTTAATTGATGCTCAAGATTTGCGAAATCAGGGGGACTATGATATCGATTCGGCAATTACAGAAGCCGAGGCTAATCAATTAATCGCGCAAGCAGAACAGTTTTTAGAATTAGCAGAACGCCTACTGGAAGATTTCCCTGATTCTCGATAGCGATTTCAATCGCCGAGTGATATCAATTCCGCTCTTCATCGGAATTATTCATCTCTCTCTTGTCTCCCTCTGTGTTCTCTGCGTCCTCTGTGGTTAAATCATTCCGATGCCACCGGAAACGATATGATATCTAATCAGATTTGTGCCATTCTCGATCGATTCTCTCCAAATCCTTGGCGGCTCCCAATTGTTGAAAAATTTGATGTGCTGTATCGTAATGTTGTTGAGCAACTTCTGTGTTGCCGCGCTTTCGCTGAAGTCGTGCTAAATCGTAGTTAGTTTCGGGAATACGCCAAGTCATCCCCAGTTTTTGCATTTTTCCTAAAGCTTCTGTTAACAGTTGTTCTGCTGTATCTAGATTGCCTCTAGCGAGCTCATTTTCTCCCAGACAACCGATCAATATTGCTATCCCTTCGCGATCGCCCAATTCTGTCATCATTCCCAAAGATTGCCGGTAGAGTTTCTCAGCTTCATCCCAATTACCGCGATTTTGCTCGATATCTCCCAACAGTCCCCAAGAAGATGCCATCCCTTGGCGATCGCCCAATTCTGTTCTCAATCCCAAAGATTGCCGGTAGAGTTTCTCAGCTTCATCCCAATTGCCGCGATTTCGCTCGATATCTCCCAACAATTCCCAAGAATATGCCATGTTCGATCGTTCGCCCAATTCTGTCATCATTTCCAAAGATTGCCGGCAGAGTTTCTCAGCTTCATCCCAATTACCGCGATTTCGCTCGATATCTCCCAACATCCCTAATGAAGCAGCAATGCCGCTCTTATTATCTTCTTCTTCTTCTGCAATAGACAACGCCTCTTTAAAATATTTTTCTGCTAAATCCCACTTCCCGAAATCCCGATGAATTGCACCTAGAAATATTAAACAATATGAGCGATCGTTATTTTCAACATGAGGTAATATTTTTTCGTACAGCTCTTGGAGTAAAGTCCACTCTCCCCATCTTTTTAGATTTTCATTTAAATTATACACAATTAAAGAATATGCTTCCCTGTAATTGCGCAACCTAAAGGCAAAATGTTGAGCTTCTATAACAGCTTGTAAATCTGCTAAGCTTTGAGGATTTTTCACCTTTTTACCAGTGCAGTAAAACTTATAAACACTTTCTAGCAGCTTTGGCAGTTCATCTCTATATTCCCCTTGCAAAAACTCCTCAATCACCCGGTGCAAATCATAAAAATTCTCACATTTCTCCTCGTCATAACGACTCTGCACCAAACTCGCACCGACTAATCGCTGTAAAATTGCTGCTGTCTCGCTAATTTCTGCGTCTGTCAATTCCGCAGGTTTTGCTAATATTGCTGCTAATTTAAAGCGGCGATTTTTTTCAACATCATCCGTATACAGTCGCAAAAAAGTTAAACCCCTGACATCTATCGGCACTCGCAAAACACACATCCGACGCAGTAAATCTCTTGCCGCTGCACTTTGCCTTGCTAGTTGTTCTCGCAACATCGGTTCTGCATTCTTCGTTACCAATTCGGGATACTTCCGCAGATACCCCCGTTTGTCCTTGCCCAAAGCCGCCAATTGAGTTAATAAAAAAACATTACCTTCAACCCGCTGAGATATCCACTGCAAATCAGCTAATTTATCAGTCAACTTTCGCTGCTGCAAAATCTCCACACCCGCCGCAAAATCCACACCTTGCAACACTTCTATCTGCACCAATTCCGAATCCGGTGCTAATCCCGGATAGCGGGTATCTGCCAAATCCGCAGGCACTTCCCGGCTGGTTAAAATCGTTTGCGATTGGTGCTGCTGATAAACCAAAGCATTCAGCAACTTACCCCAATCCGGTGAAATTGCTCGATGTACCTGCGCCGCAGCCAAACAGTCTGGATTTTCCGCCTCAACAGCAGGATGCAAAATAGATTCCAGGTTGTCGAGTACCAAAAGACAGCGAGTTTGTTGCAAACCAGCCATAATTTTTGCAATCTTTTCATCGGCAGTTTTCAACACTTCCGCAGCCTGAATCCCCAAACCTTCACTTAACAGAAATCGAGCCACATCATCAAAACTCGTTCCCTCCTTTGCCTCGAAATACATCGCGCACTCATAATCGCCACCGGGCAAACTTTCCCCCTTTTGAAAAACAGACTTCTGCCAATTCACTCCCAATGCTTCTGCAAGTTTGACAGCCAAACTCGTTTTGCCCATACCGCCTTGCCCGATAATCGCCAATACTTTCGGCGGCGAAGTTCCATCCGGCAACACCTGTACTAATTTTGCCGTTAAATTTTCCACCAATTCATCCCGCCCTTTCCACACAGGAATAGAGTCAGGTAGTTGAGAGAAAGCCACCCTGATTGCTTTGTCGGGAGGGGCATCTGCGGGCACATCATCATTCTCGCTTTTGCCGTCAGTATTTTGTCCGCTGTTAATCTGACTGCTGATACCGGGTTCGCCGTTAACGGGCCACGCTTCTGCCAACTTTTGCAAATTCTCTGTTTTGTCTCTACTCCACAGCTTCAAAGTAAAATTCCAATCGCTACAACCCCGCTTTGCAGTCTCCGGGCGGTGATCATCCAGAATTTTCAGCTTTTTTCCGAGATAATCAGTCAGTACCTCGCCGATGTTCTTTCTAACTTGCAAGTCAGATGTTGTCTTATTCGGTTTAAACCCCCCTCTATCTTTCACCAAGTGGCGCAGGGCTTCCAGTGTCGCCGTCACTTGCAAGTCTTTATCGTTATCTTTCCAACTGACGCGGAGATTAGAGATGCGATTTGTATCATTCAACGCATAATCTATTAGCGCCTCAACCAAATAACTGACTCGCTGCCAAGACTTTTCGCCTTTTCCCTGCGTTGGCATAGATTCCCAAAGTAAATTGCTAAAAAAAGTTTCGGGAAAGTTTCGGGATTCCCGATACCGAATGACAGTCCCGAATATCCCTAATGCCGATTCTAGCACAGTTCCAGCCATTCTTTGCCTTCGGGTATCCCGAAATTCCACACTCAAATTAGTCGAGTTGGAAATGGTTTATGGGATTATCAAAACAGCAGCAATGGATGATTGGAGAGGCGATTCTCGGTACTGTAGTCGGTGCCATCAACTCTTCGGCGGGGATAGTGTTGACTTTTGGGTTAGTAGGTTTTCACCTCTGCTTTGACAAAAATCAACAGGAAGTGTCGCGTTGCCCTCTCGAACAAACTTTAAACAGCGAGGAAGTATCGAAACTCTATTTTTGTAAGGATTGTCCTTTCAAGAAAGCGGCGATTGATGTAGAAAAAGTTGCAGAATAAAGCCCGATCGTGAATTGATATCATGTCCGATCGATTAACCATAATATCCCGGTCGGGGCGGGTTTTTGAGATGGTCAATTATTGGCAGGTATTGTTGGTGAACCCGCCCCTACAAAAATCGCGGTCGCTCGACCGGACATAATATGAACTTTACCAACAAACTCTTAGTGTAGTAAAATCCATACTCAAAATCCGATTCCCGTATTATAATAACTGGAAACCGGTGCGATCGCTTCCGATCCCAACCGCGATCGCCTCTACCTCTTTTGCTAGTTACGTTGCGCCCTGCGACTTGCTGCGAGTAGAAAATGTCTCTAATATCTTTAAGCATCAGATCGCTAACACCCAATTTATGGAACCATTATCAAACGAACGCTGTGCCGCCTGTCACGCAAACTCTACCCGCGTCACAGCATACGAAATTGTCCAACTCAAACCTCAAGTTCCTGACTGGCATTTAATCGAAAAAAATGGCGTTCCCCAAATAGAACGCACCTACGAATTCCCGGATTTCAAAAGTGCGATCGCCTTTACAAACAGCGTCGGTGAAATTGCAGAAACCGAAGGACATCACCCCGCCTTGTTAACCGAGTGGGGAAAAGTTACCGTTACTTGGTGGACTCACACGATTTCAGGACTGCACCGCAATGACTTTATTATGGCAGCGAAAACCGATGCGATCGCCAATCAATTCTCAACCTGAACAGGATTTGTAGCCTGCGCCCGGCCGCCCACCTTACTACTGGTTTTTTTCCCATAAGCTACTGAATACTCTAGGAAAGCACCGCCTTCGGCACTGGTAAATGGGTTTGATGGCCATTATTCAACAACTCCAGATTTAGTCGGTAGCCGACATTCCGCACAGTTTGAATCAGGCTCGGCTGTCGCGGGTCGATTTCGATTTTTTTACGCAGAGAGAGTACGTGAGTGTCAATGGTCCGGGGGTTATCAATAGCATCGGGCCAGGCGCGACGCAGCAAATCCGAGCGCGACAGCGGCACCCCTCCAGCTTGAGCCAGCACGTACAGCAGGCTAAATTCCTGGGGAGTCAGCTCAATATGTTCCTCGTACAACCTGACTCGGCGCTGCACCAAATCAATTTTCAGCAGCCCGCACTCCAGCGTCGCCGGCGGTATCATCGTGCGGTTGCGGCGCATCAAAGCTTCCACCCTGGCCATAAACTCTTGCATCCCAAAGGGTTTAGTCAGGTAATCGTCAGCGCCCGCCTTCAAACCTTCAACAATATCCGATTCCGAATTTCGCGCCGACAGCATCAAAATCAGCGACTGCTGCTGCTGTTGCAGCCAGTGGCAAAATTCCAAACCGTCCCCATCCGGCAGTTGGGCATCGAGAATGACTAGGGTTGGCTGGCGGCTGAAAAATATTTCCCTAGCGTGACTGATATCCGCTGACTGGTGCACCCAGTGACCGACTTGCTGTAGATGCCAGCCCAAGAGCGATCGCAGGTGCGGATTCCCTTCAACAATTGAAATACTTGCAGATTCCACAGAGGCGAGCTTCCCATATCACTAATTGCTACCAGGTTAACAGAGCTTTTGTCAAGGTTTTGTAACCAGCGCTACTCAAGCATGAGCTGCATTTAAAGCGAAGAATAAACCGATGGGAGGAATTTTAAAGATTTAGTCAAGTTGGGAGGGTCAGCCTGCAGAAAGGTTAAATCATTCTGGCGGTAAGCTTACAATGAAAATAACACAGTGTAAAGCCGATCGAGCCTATGCCCCAACCCCCTGCCACAGCCGAACCCCCTCGCCGGGCCACCACCCATAGGAGGTTGACAAATCGCGCAACTGAAACTAGAATTCCTCCAACCGTTCGCTCGGTAGCTGGAAGACTCACCCACTTTGACCGCAAAATTCAGCAACATCCCGACTCAATTAAACGCACGGCGGATTATCTAGGTGCGGGCAAAAAAGTCGAGCTACTGCAATGCAGCGAGTGAAATTTTTTATGGAGGGTAGCCTGTTGAGCAGGGTTAAAACTTTTATTTAGAAATAGCCTCAAGCTGAGCCAATCAGCATCAATCCAGGCCATTCCTAAATCCCGCCGTCATTATACAAACCACAAAGGATTTCAACCTCACACCATGCTACAAGACACCCAAACAATCAGGCACTACCAAAAACTCACCGACGCCCTCGTCGAAATGTGGAATAGAGGTTATCGCTTCGATGACCTGCGGCTTTACTTAGACGGCTATTTAGCCGCCCTGCGACATTCCAACAGTCTGGAACCCTATCTGATTCACAGACTAGAGGAAGAAGCAGCGCGTTACATTCACGACCCCTCCAATTTTGCCATGCCACAGACACAAACTGAATCAGACTACTATTAAAACCAAATTCCGTTTAATAACCCCCTGATTATTGGGTAATGGGTAATGGCTTTTTTTGATACCAAGAGCTATGACCAGAATGATTGAAGGGATCAGAAAACCCGGTTTTGGTATAAGAGTCCGTCAGAAAGTTGCCAACTGTCGTTTCAAAATTGATGTTTAGCAGGGCGGGCCGTCTCCGCCCTACTGTTGTTAAAGTTAGAAGTTGGGGAAAGTTTTGAGTGCGGAACTAAGATTTTTTTAAGTCTTTAACCCATAATTTAAAACTCAAAATTCCCTACTCCAAACTCAAAACATTCTTTCTCCTTTCCCTTCCTTGTATTTAAGAAGCCAAAGCGACTTCTACAACTTCTTGCAATTCGCCCTTTTGATACATCTCGATCATAATATCCGAGCCGCCGATAAACTCCCCGTTGATATAAACTTGGGGAATGGTCGGCCAGTTGGAATACTCTTTAACGCCTTGACGAATTTCCTGGTCTGCTAAAACATCAACAGTTTCGTAAGGCACTCCCAAAGTATTGAGAATTTGAACCACAGTATTAGAGAAACCGCATTGGGGCATTAACTTATTGCCCTTCATAAACACCATGATTTTGTTTTGCTTAACCAACTCGTCAATTCTTTCATGTGCTGTGGTAGTCATGGTAGCTCCTAATAGTGTTTGAAAAATTTTAAACGTTGACTGAGGCAGAAACCGGGTTTTTTACGAAAATCTCTCGTTACAGCCATAGATTCCGGTGGAAAAACCCGGTTTCTTTGGGTTTTGTGCGTAAGTGTAGTAGTTGTCTCTCAACCAACTATTGACAAAAGCACAAATTTGCGATCGCCAATTGCTACTCAACAATTAAGCAACTTGGCTTTTCGCTTCCCATTCTGCAGGAGTTAAGGTTTCCAAGCCCAAAGCGTGGATGGCTTCACTAGCCATTGCCTGTTTGAGAGCGCCGTAGACCATTTGGTGCTGCTGTACTCGGCTTTTTCCTTCAAAGGCGGCAGAGACTACTCTCGCCTGGTAGTGGTCGCCGCCGCCCGTCAAATCGTCAACTTGTACCTTAGCGTCGGGCAACCCTGCCTTAATCATTTCTGTTACTTGAGACGGTGTAACCATTGGTTTCTGTGATAAACGGCTGTAATTTAGATTTTAGTGGAACTATTTGTTAGACGATCGCGGTTGAGCGCTGGCCGGCCGGGGATAGGGCGCATCAACAAAACCCAATTCCAGTAACTGCTGGTAAGCTTTCTTGCCCAAGTCCCGAGTTGGCTGCTGCGACCGAATAATCTGAATCAGCAGGGGCACAGCCAGTTCGGGTTTATTTTGTGCTCGGTGTACCAACGCCAGTCGGTAGGTAGCTTCGTCGCGCATTTGGGCTGTTTCTACAGCTTTGGTGCGGTGGCTTTCCGCCAAGCGAATGTCAATTCCGGCAAAACTGCTCCCCAGTTGTTGGTAAAAGTTGGACAGTTGATTGAAAATTTGGCGGGATTCTTGGAGCTTTTGAGTAGCGAGTGCGTAATTCTGATCGGAAATAGCACTGCTGGCTTCTGTCATCAAACGCTGACCTCCCTGGATGCTCAGCAGGCTGCTCTCTTGCGTCAGAGGGCGGAGATTGTTGGGGTCTGTGGGGTCGTCTG
Organism: Microcoleus sp. AR_TQ3_B6; assembly: GCF_036702785.1. Classification (NCBI taxonomy): domain Bacteria; kingdom Bacillati; phylum Cyanobacteriota; class Cyanophyceae; order Oscillatoriales; family Microcoleaceae; genus Microcoleus; species Microcoleus sp. AR_TQ3_B6. The sequence goes on from NZ_JAUBVJ010000003.1 coordinate 26,604, forward strand.
CGGGTTCAACTTGCGGTTGGTTCTCTGGCGCAGAAGGTTGTTGTGCTTGGACTTGGAGCGGTTGCAACAGAGTAAAAGCTGCGATCGCCCCGATCGTAATCCGGGCAGTGGAGCGAAGCCAGCAAACAGTTCCAGAGTATACCATGAAATTACTTTGCGCCTGTGCGCCTTAAAAAAAATATTTAGCTTGTGCCGATCTTACCATTGGCGATCGCAACCGGCTAAGCGTAAACCAATTTTGTTCAAATGTCAAAGGTGGCACGAAAAAGCCTCTCTTGGAACAATCCAAGTAGGGACTTGACCGAGTGTTCTCGCTGTGAGAACACAGGAGTGTAGTTGAGAAACGATCTATGAGACTGATTTCTAAGAAAAATCTGCTGAGTGCGATCGAATCCTACCCGGATGCCCAAAGTGCGATCGAATCCTGGTACCAGCTAATTAAAGACAACGATTGCCAAGGGCTAGAATTCGTGCGAAACGGATATTCGCGATCGGTCGAGCAAGTCTATGGATATACCATATTTAATATTAAAGGCAATCAGTATCGATTAATTGTACAAATTAACTCTAGAACCAAAATTATATTTTTCAAGAAGTTTTTTACCGAGGCCGAATTTAGCAAAATTAACTGGAACGATCGAGATGAAGTCAAACAAAAACTAGGTGAAATTTTCACCTAAATAGATCCGGAAATTCGCGCAGATTCCCTGATACATTCAACAAATTCCCAAAAATCACAATCCACAATCCACCAATCCAATAATCCACCTCAAACGAACTATGAATATTACAATTGAAAAAACAGCTTACGGCAAACTGCTGGCGAAATCCCAGCCTAAGCCCATCTTGAACGAAGAAGATTATGCTCTCGCCCTCGCCGAAGTCGAATCCCTAATGTCCCAGGAAGAATTAACCCTAGAAGAAGAAACTTTACTCAGCCTCTGGGCGCTTTTGCTCGAAGAATACGAAGCCAAATATTACCCAATTCCCGAAGCTAGTCCCCGGGATATTCTATTACATCTCATCGAAGTTCGCCAACTAAAACAAGCCGATTTAGTGGGGGTGATTGGCTCAAAAGGAGTAGTCTCTGAGGTGGTTAATGGTAAACGGGCGATTAGCAAAGCCCAAGCTAAGGCGCTGGCAGAATTTTTTAATGTTAATCCTGGTGTGTTTATCTGAAAAACTCGCCGCGATCGAATAAAAATCGGCGGTTTCAACCGCTACTAGACAAACTTTCGTCCGAGGAGAGGGGGGCTAATCGAGTTATGTAAGGTGCTTAGGTTGCACCCTACCGCTGTTAGTTACAGCTTCAAACCCCTCACGGTTAAAACCTCCCTGACAGCTTATAAATATGTTGGATAAATCAACATCCAAATTAAACAGGAATATTTCTGATAGTACAACCAAGCCAACCGACCTCGGACACTCTCAAAAATTATCAAGGAATTGGAGTCCCAGATGAAAGTCTGGCACTGATTTTACAACGCGGCGGCGATGAATTGCTGCTGTCAAAAACGGACGATCGCTTTATCGTTCCATCGCCGATGCTAGTTGGTATGCGTTAACCCAAAACTTGAATATGTGGCTGCAAAGTCAGGCAAGAAACTATACAGGGTTGATCCTCGGCCTACCAGTCAGACTTGCAGTAAGTGTATGCACGTCGATCGAGAGAGTCGCAACAGTGAAAAGTTTATTTGTACTAATGGCGGATCTATCGACGATGCTAATTTGCAAACAGCAAGAAATGTACGAAAAAAGGCAAGAGAAACCTATGGGTTAACTATTGCTAAGAGATAGAAAAAGATAAGGCCCGGCTCGTCGGAACCTGTGCAATTGAATCTTTTTGAAATTGAATACCATGAACGCTTGTCAGGTAAACTATGCGGCGCGCGATCGGCTTTCGCCGCTGCGGGACATTACCCGCCCTGAGATTTCGGCTTTGATTTACCAGACATTGGTGGCAATTAATCGGGCTAACGCGATCGATTCTCCTTATATTGTCTGATCGCAATTGGTTCATAGTGAGGACTGAAGTCCGAGGGAATTTTATGATAAATTTAGTCCTCACTACAAACCTATTTTATTGTGACCGGTTTTACCCTCGAAAATCCCCCAAAGCTCTCAATGCAAAGTGCGGCAAAGCTAACATCCTGCGCCACCGCCAAGGTTCTTGATAAAGCCGATACAGCCATTCTAAATGATTGTTGCGAAACCAAGCCGGCGCCCGGGTTTTTGTTCCCGCCCAAATATCGAAACTGCCGCCTACTCCCACCCAAATAGACTGAGGGCAAAGGTGTCGGTGTTTGGCAATCCAAAATTCTTGGCGCGGCACTCCTAAGCCTACAAAAATCAGTTTGGGCTGCATTTTTTTGAGGCTTTCACAGAATTCTTTTTCTTCCTCGGCCGAAACATAGCCGTGTTGAGAAGCAATCGACAATCCGTTAACCTTTTGCTGCCAAGTTTTCGCCGCCGCAGCCGCCACTCCGGGGTAGCTTCCAAAAAAAAATACTGGTTCCGAATCCGGCAATTTTCCGGATTGAATTAGCAGAGATTCTGCTAATTCAATCCCCGGATACCGCTGCACCTGTTGGCCGCGCATTCGCAAGTACATCACCACTCCCGAACCGTCGGGTATCACGAGTTCCGCTTTTCGGATTACATCTGCTAAAGCCGGATTTTCCTCAGCTTGCATTGCCATTTCAGAATTCAGAGTCACGACGTGACTTCCTAACCCTTGATGCAGGCGCTCCATCAGCCAACCTGCATAATCATCTAATATGTGAACTGGTAATCCCAGCACTGAAAATTGCGGGCGCGATCGCTGCATTTTTTTTGGTTTGATATTGCTACACATTTAGTTATTTACATTAGCTTAGATTGGGGAGCAATGTTAGATCAGTTTTGGACGCAAAAACCAGTTTGGGCCACCAATAGTCTGTTAAGTCATCATGGAGCGGGCCAGAAACGGAGTTTTGGGTACGCGGCGTGCTAGTCTCTTAGAGTTTTCCTGTAAAGTGCGATCGAGCTTTAGTGTTCGATTTTTTTTACAGAGCCGTCGGCGTACCATTCCATCGGTACTAGCTCAAATTTACCATTAATCTTCACTCTAGAGTAGACAACTTTCACGAAAGGAACGCTGTTGTTATTTTTGTGGCGGCTAGACATGGCAATTACCTTTTTGTGTTTGCAGAACTTGAAAAATGATCTCATATCGGATATATTTAAAAGTCTATTCACCGCAATTCTGCGCGCATCAGGAAAAAGAAGGAAAACGAAATGGCGATCGCAACAACTCAGCGGCAAAGCAGGTTAGATTATTACTACCAGCAAATCAAAACCATCATCCTCAAGCGCCAGAACCCAATTACCGGTTTGCTGCCGGCGAGTACCGCCGTTAACGCTCACGGCGACTACACCGATGCCTGGGTGCGCGACAACGTGTACAGCATTCTAGCAGTTTGGGGTTTGGGTTTAGCTTACCGCAAAATTGATGGCGATCGGGGCAGAACATTTGAACTCGAACACAGCACAGTCAAACTCATGCGCGGCTTGCTGTTTGCTCAGATGCAGCAATCGAACAAAGTAGAACGTTTTAAAAATACTCAGTCGCCGCTCGATGCCCTGCACGCTAAATACAATACTCAAACTGGAAGTATTGTTGTCGGTGATGACAAGTGGGGACATTTACAGTTAGACGCTACATCTATATACTTATTAATTCTTGCTCAAATGACGGCTTCCGGGTTGCACGTAATTTTTACAATAGATGAAGTCAATTTCGTGCAAAATTTAGTTTACTACATCGGTAGAGCCTACCGCACGCCGGATTACGGAATTTGGGAAAGAGGTCATAAAATCAATCGCGGCAATGCAGAATTGAACGCCAGTTCAGTTGGCATGGCAAAAGCAGCGCTGGAAGCAATAAATGGGTTGGATTTGTTCGGAATTCAAGGTTCTCAAGCATCAGTAATTCACGTTTTGCCAGACGAAATTGCTAGAAGCCGGGTAACTTTGGAATCGCTTTTGCCTCGCGAATCTAGTTCAAAAGAAGTAGATGCCGCTTTATTGAGCGTGATTAGTTTTCCGGCTTTCGCTGTTGAAGATCGAGAATTAATAGAACGGACTCGGAATAAGATTATTGACAAATTGCAAGGAAATTACGGCTGCAAGCGGTTTCTGCGGGACGGACACCAAACAGTTTTGGAAGATGCGGATCGCCTGCACTACGAACCCACAGAATTAAGGCAGTTCGAGCACATTGAATGCGAGTGGCCGCTATTTTTTACTTATTTGTTCTTGGACGGCATATTTCAGGGAAATCAAGCCCAAGTGCAAGAGTACCAGCAGCGTTTGGAATCTCTAGCAGTCGATCGCTCTGGTTTGCCGCTGCTACCCGAATTGTACTACGTTCCCGCCGAAAATATAGAAGCAGAAAAGCTAAATCCCCGCAGCCAGCAGCGCTTACCCAATGAAAATATTCCCTTAGTTTGGGCGCAAAGTTTGTATTTTCTCGGTCAATTGCTAAATGAAGGATTAATCGCAGTGGGCGATATCGACCCCCTGGGAAGGCATTTGTCAGTGGGCCCGCACAGAGAACCTTTAGTGCAAATTGCACTGTTAGCTGAAGACGAAGATTTGCAAGCAGAATTAGCCACTAACGGCATTGCGGCTCAAACCTCAAAACAGGTAGAACCAATTCAAGTCCGCCAGACTAAAGAATTATCAGCTATTTACACGCAAATTGGACGCAACGACCCATTAGGTTTAACCGGCCGCCCCGTGCGGCGTCTGCGGAGTTTAACAACTTCTCGGGTGTTTAAAATTCGCGATGAGGCGATCGTATTTCTCCCCTCCTTTTTGGACAGACAAGAATTTTACCTAACTCTAGATTACCATTTCCTAGTAGCTAAAATCAAAAGCGAAATAGCTCACATTCACCGCCACTGGTATCAGTTGGGACGCCCTACGGTAACGCTGATGCTGACTCACACGATGCTGGAAACTGGCCGGGAAGCGTTGTTAGAATTAATGAAGGAACTCCGGGACGGACACTGCAAAAACACGCCAGTTAAACTCGGAAATCTCAAGCAGTTAATGCTGACTGCTGGCACAGAGAGAATTGATTTCATGCACGATTTTGAATTTACCGAATCTCCGGTGACAGGTGCAGTAGAAACGCGCAGCTATCTAACTTACAATCCTGAAAAAACTTGGCCTTTGGGTCACACGCAAGAATTTAAATTAGAGTGCGAAACTAATACTCAATTCTTGCTAAACAGCCTGCGCGATTCAGAAAACTTGTACGAACAAATTGAGTTGCTGCACACGCTAGTTCGCCTCAAAGGATTAAATTTTGATACAGGATTTGGAGGTGCGGAAGAAACAGTACAAGTTGTGGATTTGCTCAACGAAGTTTATACAAAAGCTGGAGAAAGTTCGCAAGCGAAAATCCAATGGGCAGTCATCCGCCATGCCGCAGGTTTGCTGGACAAGGTTGATATCAGCTTATCCGATGCGGTAACAGACATTTTGGTGCGGCAAAAACAGATTGCTGTGGGGAAAGCTTACAGCGAAGATTCGATAATTTCGAGACCCGGATCTTACACAGAAGTGATGGACAAAATTCGCCAATTCTGCGGAGAAGATATTCGCGATCGAGTCCTAACTCAAGAAGTTCTCATCTACCTAGGCTTGCTAATTAAAGCCGAACCGCAGTTATTTAAAGGCCTGCTGACGCTGAGAGTAAGCTACTTTATTTTGCTCTTAACAAGCGAATTAGCCCGCGAGTTGCAAGTTACGCAAAATGAAGCTTACGAATATTTAATGCAGCTAAGTCCCTTTGAAATCAAAAATCGCCTGCGCCAAGTGTTGGCAGAATACGAGGAAATGAATCAAATCCTCAAACAGCAAGAATCCCTGCGCGTCAAACAGCCGGAAAAAGATATTGAATGGGTAGTAGCCCCAGTTTCAGAAGAACCAACAATGCCTGGGGGAGGATGGCGCCGGAAGCGGCAGATGGAAGGGGCAGTTAATCGCGTACCGAAGGATTTTTATCCGAGTGTGTGGGGACTGCTGCGGCACTGCAAAGGGTTGATAATCGGCGACAAATTAGAGCGCAGAAACCGCTTGGACAGCGATATAATTTTATCGGAAATGACGCCAGGGGAAAAGAATTTTGCGCTACAAATCGAGCATTTGCTGAATAAAATTGTGGCACCAGAATACCGACAAGTCAATATTGAGGCGCTGATGGAGTTGGCCGCAATTACTCAGCGCAACCCCGAATTGAAGGTAGAAGAATACATCGTTTTAGATGTGTTGGTAGGCCACGCAGTGCGGCTGAATTGGCGAGGAAAATACCCGGAAAGAGCGGATAAATACGACGAAGATAAAGCGGCGGCTTGGCAAGCTTTTTACAATACTTCGCCTTACGTTTGCGCGAGTCACGTACTGGATGCTTTCCGATTCTTGACAAAGTTGGGATAGATGGAGTGGGAATTCCGATTTGAGATTTTAGCGGTAAGGTGCTTGTGGCGTACCCTACATATATAGCAATCCTTGCAGGAGTCGTAAATTTTTGACCAAGAATTTCAAAGGTGGTACCCGCCACGTGATTTATCCGTGGAATCAATCCAAAATCGATTTTCGAAAATCCTCAAGAAAGAGCATTTATCCGTGGGGTCAATCTAAAATCTCAAATCTCAAATCTAAAATCGATTGACTCCTGCGTAAGTCCTGTGCTTTATAGCATTTTGTAGGTAAGTGAGGTACATAGCTTTCGATAGAGGACACGGCAGTGCCGTTTCCCTACAGCGATCGCTTCACGGGTGTACTTCATCAACGTGAAATCTGCTTTATCTTCTCTTATTTTCTCTCTTTTTTCTTCCTCTGCGCCTTGTGGGGTTCATTTAAAAAAACCTTCACAAATCAGGCTCCAATTGCTATAGTTAACCAGTCAATTGAATATTTTCAATAAAATAATGCCAGCAATACTTAGTTTTGAGGTTCCCATCTGTGATTAATAACAAACCGATAAGTATTAGCCTCTTTGCTGGAGCATACGGTTTAGATTTAGGTCTAGAAAAAGCAGGAATTCAGACAGTAAGTTTAGTAGAAATAGAACCTGATGCTACCAAAACTATCTCTCTAAATCGTCCTCATTTATCTCGATGTGCTGTACCGAGAGATATTTGCGAAGTCAGCGCCAAAACTCTATTAGAAGAAGGCGGACAAATCTTAGGTTTAGATAGACCTTTGCGTGCCGATCGAGTAGATTTAGTGACTGGTGGCCCGCCGTGCCAATCCTTCAGCACAGCCGGAAAACGCGGGTCTGTAGGCGATCCGCGCGGCAGCTTATTTATGGATTTCATACGCATTGTTGACGAAATCCAACCGCGCTTTTTTATTATGGAAAATGTTAAGGGGTTGCTGTCAGCTCCGATTCGACACCGACCTCACGCTCGCAGAGGTTTAGGTTTCCCGCAATTAGAACCTGATGAGATGCCAGGTGCAGCTTTACAAGTAATTTTGGCAGAGATGAAACGCATTGGTTATGAAGTTGTGTATGATTTGCTCAATACTGCTGATTACGGCGTTCCTCAAGTTAGAGAAAGAGTAATTTTTATTGGTTATAAAGGTGATGATTCAGTTACTTTGCCGCTGCCCAATCACAGCCAGGAATGTAATGCAAAACAACCAAAATGGCTGACTCTTAGAGAGGGATTAAAGGATTTAGTAGATTCTCAGCCAGAATTTGTCCCTTATTCAGAAAGTCGCCTCAAGTATCTGCGCCTGTTAACAGCAGGTCAAAACTGGAGGCATCTACCCAGCGAATTACAGCAGGAAGCAATGGGAGGAGCTTATAAATCTGAAGGCGGTAAAGTTGGTTTTTATCGGCGCTTGGCATGGGATAAACCGTCGCCTACTGTCACAACGAGTCCCCATCAAAAGGCTACAGATATGTGTCATCCCGATGAATTGCGTCCTTTGAGTGTAAGGGAGTGCGCGCGAATTCAGACGTTTCCAGATGACTGGGTTTTTTATGGCTCAACTGCTTCTAAATATCGGCAAATTGGGAATGCAGTTCCGGTATTATTGGGAGAGGCTATAGGTCAATATCTTTACCAGATAATCAAAGGCGATCGAGTCCAAGGGCGAGAAATATTTGAGCAACTTTCCCTGTTGGCATAACTAAGACTTTAATTTAACTTGCAGATATAGCAATCCTCGCATCAGTTTCAATAACTGGTTAACTGGTTACCAGGAAGAGCCTCTTAACCGATTTCACTCTTGCTCTGCCTCGGGCCAGACTATGGAGGCTCTTCCTCCGGATATGCGTTACCAGGAAGAGCCTGGTAACGAGTATAATCAAATCTAAAATCTAAATTTGTACCTCATCTATCTGAGAAAGGCTATATCATAGATCCTGGCTAAACCCGCATCTACAAGATATTGTGGTTTTTTCGTGCAGCCTACTTACAGCGGTTTTGATTTGTAGGAGAGGAGGATAATTCGTAGTAGCGCCCAAACGCTACTACAAACCACATACTACAAAACTCCTTTAGAACTCGGAATCCCAGTAGCGCGCCGCGGGTCGATTTCCACCGCCATCCGCATCGCCCGCGCAAATGCTTTAAACGCCGCTTCCACAATGTGATGAGAATTTCCCCCCTGCAACTGTCGAATATGGAGCGTCATTTGACAGTGGTTCACCACCGCCGAAAAAAACTCTTTCACTAATTCGGTATCGTAAGTGCCGATCCGCTGGTTGGGAATCTGCAAGTTGTAGCTCAAGTGAGGCCGTCCCGAAAAGTCTAGCACTACTTCTATTAAAGCTTCATCCAAAGGTGCGATGAAATGTCCGAAGCGAGAAATGCCCGATCGATCCCCGACAGCTTTTGCTAGGGCTTGGCCTAAGGTAATTCCCACATCTTCGTTCGTGTGGTGGTCGTCAATCTCCAAATCCCCGATCGCCTGCACGTCCAAATCGATCAATCCGTGAGAAGCAATCTGGTGCAACATATGGTCTAAAAACGGAATCCCCGTAGACGCCTTGCAAGTTCCCACACCGTCGAGATTGAGGCTGGCCGTGACATCCGTTTCCAGTGTCGTGCGTTTCACCAAGGCAGCCCTAGCTGGTGGAACTGAACTTGCAGGGGGCACAGAAGGGCGATCTATTATCTCCATAATTCGCAATGGGTCATTCATAAGTTATTGATAATTAGTAATTGAAGATTACAGCTCGATCGGCGCTAATTCTCAAGTGTTTAGGTAAGAGAATTATGCAAAACTCAAATTTCTCGAAAGGGGCCGGTTTTGCATAAAACTTACTTTTTATAGTTAAAGTTTATTGTCTCAACCCGCCCCTACATAACTCAAAATTCTCGACAACTCCTACATTCCCATGATTTCGTAACCGGCATCGACATACAAAACTTGACCGGTAATCCCGCTAGCGAGATTGCTGCACAGAAAAGCCGCAGCATTTCCCACTTCCTGCTGAGTCACCGTCCGCCGCAGCGGCGCCACTTCCTCAACGTGGTGGATCATGTCCAGAATACCGCCAACTGCTGAGGATGCCAGAGTCCGAATCGGGCCAGAAGAAATCGCATTTACCCGAATATTTAACGGGCCCAGTTCAGCAGCCAAATAGCGAACATTCATTTCCAAAGCCGCCTTAGCAATTCCCATCACATTATAATTAGGAACAACCCGGACGCCGCCCAAATAAGTCAGGGTTACAATACTGCCACCCTCGGCCATCAGCGGTTTAGCTGCTGCACAAAGCCGTACCAGCGAGTAAGCGCTAATATCTAAAGCATTGGAGAAACCTTGGCGCGAGGTGTTGGTGAAATCTCCCGAAAGTTCGTCCTTGCCGGCATAGGCCAGACAGTGGATCATGATATCTAACTTGCCCCACTTGTCGGCGATGGTTTGAAAAGTAGACTCAATTTCGCTCTCGTCTTGGACATTGCAGGGCAGATACAGACTGGGATTGAGCGGTTCCACCAGTTCAGCGACTTTGCGCTCGTGCTTGCCTTTCTCGTCCTTCAAATATGTTATGCCGAGATTGGCCCCAGCTTTGTGGAGCTGCTGAGCGATGCCCCAGGCGATCGAGCGATTGTTGGCAATGCCCGTAACAAGAGCATTTTTTCCGGTCAAATCTATCATCTGTATTTCTTCTAGAAGCAACTAGCACCGTTCTCATTGGCTTTATGCGACAACCCCGCCAGTTTAGACACAACTGATTCAGATTTAACTGATTGAGACACAATTGAGACACAATTGAGACACAATTGATATTAATTTGGCTGTGGAGCTACATGGAGGCGGAATTGAAAAAGTTAAGAGAAGGGCTAGATTTAATCATACAGCCTGTGTTTACCTTAATATTAGATGGAAGTAACAGAATCCCAGGATATTGGAGGTTGGACAGTATATTTACTCAATAAGGTTAATCGACAAGTTATAAAGTATTGATTAGTACAAAGGATCTAGTCGTGACGCATGATAGACCGCTAGCAGCCGTGTTCCGCCAAATCAGCGGCGGGGCGTTTCCACCCATTGTGGAAACCTTTGAACGGGGCAAGACAATTTTTTTCCCTGGAGACCCGGCTGAGCGCGTCTACGTTCTCATTAGAGGTGCTGTGAAGCTCTCCCGGGTGTACGAAGCAGGGGAAGAAATTACAGTCGCCCTCCTACGCGAAAATAGCGTATTTGGGGTGCTGTCTCTGATTACGGGACACCGGTCGGACAGGTTTTACCACGCGGTAGCCTTTACGCCGGTGGAATTGATCTCGTTGCCGATCGAACAAGTCGAGAAAGCGCTCAAGGAAGACCCGGAACTGTCGATGGTGATGCTGCGGGGACTGTCGTCTCGGATTTTGCAAACCGAGATGATGATCGAAACGCTGGCTCACCGAGATATGGGTTCGAGACTCGTCAGCTTTTTGCTGATTCTGTGCCGGGACTTTGGCGTACCCGGTACGGAGGGGATTACGATTGATTTGAAGCTGTCCCACCAGGCGATAGCCGAAGCGATCGGCTCGACGCGGGTAACGGTGACTCGTTTGCTCGGGGATCTCAGGCAAGAAACAATGATCTCGATCCACAAGAAAAAGATCACAGTCCACAACCCGGTGGCTTTAAGCCAGCAATTCACTTGATGCCGAGAAAGTATCGGATTTTGGATTTTGGATTTTAGATTCAATCCAAAATCCAAAATCCAAAATCTAAAATCGGAATGACTGCTGGATACATCCTGGTATTTGTAATTTTAGTGTTGGGGGGTGTGATCGCCACTGTCAGCGATCGCCTTGGGACGAAAGTCGGTAAGGCAAGGTTGAGTTTGTTCAAGCTTCGCCCCCGCGATACTGCTGTTGTTGTCACAGTTATGGCCGGCAGCATCTTGTCAGCACTGACTCTGGGCATTTTGTTTGCTACTAGCAAGCCGCTGCGAACGGGAGTTTTTAGAATAGACGAGATTCAAAAAAGACTCAACAACGCCCGCAGAGAAATCGACCAGGCTACTCAAGAAAAAAATCGAGTTGAATCTGAATTAGCTCTTGCTTTGGCCGCTCAAGCGCAAGCTAGAGCCAATTTAGAGCAAATTAATCAATCCCTCCAAGCTGCTAATGCCGAGCAAGCTCGGACGCAAACAAAATTAAACTCGCTGCGGGCCCAGCTTAACAGCGTGCAAGCAGCCAAGTCTAAAACTGAACAGCAGTTAAGTCAGGTAGAAGCGGCTAAATCTCAGACAGAAGAACAGCTCAGCAGTGTGGAAGCGGCTAAATCCCGCACCGAAGCACAATTGAAACTGGTTGAAACGGCCCGATCGACTACAAAAGCTCAGCTCGATCGCACCGAGAACCAATTGAAAACAGTTTCTGCTCAAAAAACGACTTTAGGATCGGAAATCGCCCAACTGCAAGAGGAACGCCAACAGTTAATCGAGCAGCGTGAGCAGGTAAAAACTCAAATTGCCCAGCGCGATCGAGAAATTGCCAAGCGAGAGGCAGAAATTGCCCAGCGGGATAAGGAAATTGTCGATCGCAACGAACTAATTGCCCAGCGGGACAAGGAGATTGCCCAGCGGGTGCAAAATCTCGCCGAGCGCGATCGAATAATTGTCGAGCGCGACAAGGTAATTGCCGAGAGGGAAGCACTCTTAGAAACCTTGGCACAGCAACAAGCTCAACTCGAACAGCAACAAGCTTTATTGCAGCAGCAAGTGCAAGTTTTGGAACGGGACTTTCAGGCAATCCGCGAGGGTACAGTTGCTATCAGGCGCGGTCAAATTTTAGCTGCTGGCGTCGTTCGCATTATCGAACCCGCTATGGCAAGTCGCGCGATCGATCGACTTTTGCAAGAAGCAAATAAAACCACCGTCGGACTGATGCAGCCGGAAAATACAAAGGTTAGAGAGCAGGTTATTCAAATTACTAAAGCAGAAATCGATCAACTAATTAGTCAGATTAAAGATGGTCAAGACTACGTGGTGCGAATTGTTGCGGGCGCTAATTACCTGCGGGAAGAAAAGCTAATTAAGGTATTTGCCGAAGCAGAAATCAATCGAGTTGTGTTCCGGGCTGGAGATGTGATTGCAGGGGTTGCTGTCGATCCGGTGACTTTGACCGACGAACAGGTGCGGCAGCAGTTGCTGCAATTGATAGAAGCTTGTCAATTTCGCGCTCGCCTGATCGGCGTTGTCGGCGGTAGAGTCCAAGTGGCCGACAATCGGGTGGAAACTTTAGCTGGTTTTATCGATCGGTTGCAGCAGTACGATAAACCGCTGGACGTTCAGGCGATCGCCGCAGATGTCACTTACATTGCCGGACCGCTTAAAATAGATTTAGTTGCTCGTGAAAACGGAGCCGTTGTTTTCCGCACCGGAGAACAAAAACAAAGCTCAGGAGATTTGAAACTTAAATAAACTCTGGATCGATATATCGAATTTGAGCAAAAATTTTGGGCGATCGAACCGCAATTTTGCTTGACTTTTTCGCGCCCTTGACATATCATTAAATAATGGGAATCCGTGCGGCCATATAACATCATTCGTAGGGTGCGCCGCCACCAAAAATCGGGAAGCACCACCAACAATCTCACAGCGACGCACCATACCCAATTAGTAGGGTGTGCCGCCACCAAAAATCGGGAAGCACCACCAACAATCTCACAGCGACGCACCGCACCGCTAAGAAGGCAAATAAAGAAACTAAGAATCGAACCCTGAGATATTGACATCACAGAACAAAATTTTGCTCAATTCATAGCATTTGTAATAATTATTGTAACAGTATATTTTTGAGTTTGTCGATCGTACAACTTGCGTACACCTGGGCGCTTGCTCGGAAAGATCATAAGTCGTCGTCCCATGATTCTTGGCTTACTTTTTCATACAATGTTTTGCGCATATCCATCTTTCTTTGATATCTTTCCCAGCGAGCTTTCATGGCATCCTTTCTCTTTTCCTCCATATACTGCTTGTGCTGCTTGTAAAGCGTCGGCAAATTTTCAACTTCTTGATCGGAAAGACCATAAGTAGTTTTCCAATAGTTCTTGGCTTCTTCATGCAATGTTTTGTGGCCAATATTCATCTGTGTTTGATATCTTTTCAAGCAAGCTTTAATAGCATCCTTAAAAGCTCCATCCCTGTCACGATACCATATTGGCAAAAACACACCAAACCCGCGCTCGCTCTTATCTTCACAAAAACGCCCATATATTGATTGAATGTGTAAATGGAACTCCGGGTTGGATTTATCGAATGAGCTAATGTACCGCTCAACATCCTTAATCCAGTCATACAAAATAGCATCACCGAGACTATAAGCGACTACTACGTCACTGCCACCTGGCTCATAAGAAAGCGGGTTTATCCTACTTCCCCTTGGGCATGGTCTAACAATTTTCATTAATTCAGGGGGTAAGCCATGCAGCTCGTTATCAAAAATTGCCACAGCCAATCCTCTCTCGGTACGAAAACGCTCTCTAGCTGATGGAATTTGAAGATTCTTTGCATCATACAGATG